>JAHELX010000139.1 GCA_024643945.1 Anaerolineales bacterium | reverse complement strand
CATTGATCAAAGTCGTCAAGATCGTCTCGATAGGGGGCGGCTGGGAGGATTGAAGCATTGACAGGGCAGCTTTTCCTACCTCTGCTTGCGCTGCCTGCATGGCAGCAATGAAGTAGGTCCAAAAACGGGTAGGGTCATTATCGCCTTCGTCCAGCGACACCCAGGCGACGTGTAGCGGGGAGGTAAGCCTGTCCTGGATCCATTCACTCAGCAGGGTAGTCTTGCCGAAACCTGCTGGCGCGGAGATGAGTGTCAGCTTGTGTTCGAGCCCTGCGTTCAAGCGTTCGATCAAACGCGGGCGCGACACCAACTCTGGGCGCACAGAGGGCACATGAATTTTGGTCCTTATCAGTGGGACCGCCATTTCGCCTTTCCTGACGGCACTGCGTGGCCCATTCCAAACAATGTCAGCTCTGTCCCAATAACTCGGCGGCCAGTTGAGCGTAAATCTGGGCAGCGGTGTAGCAGTCGGCCAGGCGGATGTGTTCATCGGCAGTGTGAGCCTGGGTCTCCTCGCCTGGCCCCAATCCGACTGTGGGAATGCCAGCAACGCCCACCGTATATACTCCGTCGGTGGAGAAATCCCACTTGCCGACAGTGGGACGCTCACCGGTCACTGCTCTCACCATGCGGGCCGTTGTGCGTACCAGGGCGTGATTTTCGGGCACCACCCAAGCCGGGTAATACTCCACATCGTGGCAACGATATCCGGTATAGCTGGTGTATTCAAATTCGGCCAGGCGGACCTTAGCGCGCACCCCTTCGCGCGCGATGACTCCCTCGACTTCGGCCAGGGCTTTGGCCTCAGTTTCGCCCAGCGTCAGTCGGCGATCTATGACGAAGGTGCAGCTATCGGGGATGACATTTTTGCTCGCGGCAGTGTTCTCGATGCGGGTGACAGCCAGCGTTCCTTTGCCCAAGAAAGAGTCATCGGCCAGCATATCGGCCAGCAACTCCAACGAAAAAATGATACGTGCTGCGCCGTAGATAGCGTTCTCGCCCAGTTGGGGCATTGAGGCATGGGATGAACGCCCGCGCACGGTGACATGCAGCTCCATGCGCCCACGATGTCCTCGGCTCACTTGCAGGTTGGTCGGCTCGGCCAGTATCACCCAGTCAGGGCGAATGCCCCCTTCTTCGACGAGCACGCGTATAGCATATCCCTCGCACGGCTCCTCTTGTACCACGCCGACTACGTATAAGTCTCCGGCCAGTTTCAGGCCACTGTCTTTGAGAGCCTTGGCGCCATAAACAAGGCTGGCGAGCGGCCCTTTCATGTCGGCCGCGCCGCGCCCATAGAGGATTCCGTTCTCAATTTCGGCGTCAAAGGGGTCGTGGGACCAAGCAGCCGGGTCGCCCACGCCAACGGTATCCATATGACCATTGTAAAGCAATCGGGGACCGGTCCCTGGTCCAATGCGTCCTACCACGTTGCCAATGCGATCAGTCCACACCTCGTCGAAGCCGACGGCACGCATTTCGACTGCCAGGCGCTCAGCAACGTCCTTTTCCTGGCAGGAGAAACTGGGGATACGCACCAAGTCTTGCAAGAAAGATGGTAAAGCTTGCCGATCGCGTGTCGTGAGTTCAAACATTAGCTGTCCTCAAGTATCAAATTTCGACTTCTAACGTTCCTCTGAATTCCCTTTACTTCCCTCACCTTATAGGAACTTGGGGGAAATCGGGGGATTCTATACGTATGATAAAGGCTGAGTAGTTACTCCCTTAATACGCGCCATCGCCAAAGATGACGGAGGGAATAGTACGCAGAAGAATCTTCAAATCAAGAGCCGGGCTCCATTGCTCCACATAGTAGATATCCAGAAGCGCCATTTCATCAAAGGGGAGTTCGCTGCGGCCGCTGATCTGCCACAGGCCAGTAATGCCGGGCGCAATTTCGAGCCGACGCATGTGCCACGGCTGGTATTGGGCTACCTCTTCCGGCAGAGGAGGGCGCGGTCCGATAAGGCTCATGTCGCCGCGCAGCACATTGTAAAACTGGGGTAACTCGTCCAGGCTGAAACGTCGCAGCCCGCGCCCCACCCAGGTGACGCGCGGGTCCTCTTTGATTTTGAAGATGGGGCCGTCGGCCTGGTTCAAGTCACGCAGAAGTTCTTTCTGTTCCTCGGCGCCAACAGTCATCGAGCGGAATTTATACAGAGTGAAAGGGTGTCCTCCCTTGCCCATCCGTTGCTGGCGAAAGAACACTGGCCCTGGAGAATCCAACTTGATGGCCAGAGCGATGAGGGCCATCAAGGGCGCAGCGAAGACGAGGACAAAGAGCGAAAAAGCAACATCCACCCCTCGCTTGATTAGAAACGGGATACCGCCGATGCGTACCTCTTTGACGCCGATCAAAGGGATGCCGGCCATTTCGGAGACAGACATACGACTGAGGGTCATCTGGAAGAGATCGGGCACAATACGCGCCCGGACATTCTCCCGCTCACATTGAGCCATGATGGCCATGATTTTGCGGTGGTATTGCCAGGGCAGAGTGATGATCACCTCATCTATGGCTTCGTCCTGGACCAGGTGAGCCAAGTTGTCCAGGCTGCCCAACCCCTTAAAACGGCCGATGTCAGTCGTGCCTTTGCTCGGGTCGTCGTCCACAAAGCCAACAATTTCGTAGCCTAATTCCGGGTGGGCAACCATGGTACGCATCACGGTACGGCCTACCTCGCCGGCGCCGACAATGATGGCGCGCGCTACGCCAACACCGCGCCGGCGCACATAACTCACCCAAATGTTCTTCACCAGTCGCACAAAACTCAGCAACACGACGATGAGTGCCCCGGCGTAGAAGAAAATGAGACGGGAGTAAAAGGTGGGACGCGAGGTGAAGACCAACACCACCATAATCACGATCCCAGTGGTGGTACCGTTGATGATGGCATACACCTCGTCGAGCCAGGAAGTGCCCCGGCGCAAGCGGTAGAGGCCTTCCTGGCGATAGATCAGGATAAGCAATCCGGTGAGGGTGAGCGCAAAAGGGATAAACACAGAAAAGGGAACGAGAAAGGCAGGGTCAACGGCCCGGAGCCATTGCAGATCGTAGCGAATCCAATAAGCGATAGCGAAGGCGATGTTGATGAGGATCATGTCGCTCACTACCAGACCGCCGACAAGCACCCAACGGCGCTTGACCTGGGCCAGCAGCCTGTTTTTGCGTTGAATGGAAGCCGGGATTGGTTCCGGTCCTGTCACAAGCTGTAACTCCTGCCACCAGGGAGGTAGGCATTAGCAGAGATCTCGAACCATATCGCTGCTCGTATCCATTCCCTCCCTACGCCCTGATCCTTGCCCCCCCTGGTGTCAATGCCCGCTTATAGACATCTGCAGTGCGGCGGGCAGTGCTTTCCCAGGTGAAAGTAGCCGCATGGGCCCGCCCCTTGGTCTTCATCTCTTCGCGAAGTGTCTTGTCGCAGAGCGCGCGGCGCATGGCCGCGATCAGTTGCATCTCGTCCTGGGGTGACACTAGCAAAGCAGCGCCGCCGGCGACTTCGGGCAGCGATGCGGCGTTGGTGGTGACAACTGGTGTGCCACAGGCCATCGCCTCCAACACCGGCAAGCCAAAGCCTTCAAAGCGGGATGGATAGACGAATAAATCGGCGGCGTTGTACCACAACGGGAGCTCCTCCTGCGCCACGTAGCCAGGAAAGATAACTTCCCCGGTCAACCCCAGTCTCTCGACCTCGGCAAAAATCTGGTCATAATACCAGCCCTTGCCGCCAGCGACTACTAATTGGGGAATAGTCGGTTCAGCTTTTCGCCACTGAGCATAGGCCCGAATCAGCATTTGAACGTTTTTGCGTGGCTCAAGCGTGCCCAGAAATAAAATGAAGTGGTTGGGCAGGGCACGCTCGCGCCGGAAGCTCGTCACTTCGGCCGGTGGCAGCGGATGGAAAATTTCATCTACTCCGCAGTATACGACGTCAACCGACTCAGGCGGCACACCTAGCATCTTCACCACATCACGTTTGGTGTTCTCAGAGATAGCAATGACCCGCCGTGCTCGACGGGCCGAGAGTGCGGTGAAACGGCTCAAATACCAGCGATTCCAGGATCGGAAAGCGTCTGGGTAATGCAAGAAGCTCAAGTCGTAGATGGTGACGACGAACGGGCAGGACGTCGCCAAAGGGCCAACGAAGGCCATAGCATGCAATAGATCAATTCCTGCCTGGCGCAATGCCATTGGTTGCACCAGTTGCTCCCACAGAATGCGCACCAGCGGTCTATGCGTGGGCCATCGTGTGTAACGCAGCCTAAGCTGTTCGTCAACGAAGCGACGCTCGCTCAAAAAGACGCTGTAGTTATAATCCGAGTCGATCCGCCCCAGATGCCGCAGCAAATAGTAAATGTATGAATTGATCCCTGCTCCCCGATAATTGTGGCTGAGAGAGAGCAGGTGAGCATTGAGGCCAACATGAATCGAAGATGGAGCTTGCGCATCCACGGCGATATTATACCACAAGCGTTGAATAGGGGCGAAGCACGCAAAGAAGATTTTTACGGCTCAGGAATCTCCAGTCAGGTAAGGGGTTCTATCTGAGACGTTTATCTTCGGAAATGCACCGCCTTTACGACGAATTACGGCCGAGTGCTTTGTAAATTTCCACGGTTCGGAGCGCAATCTGGGACTGGGTGAAGTGGTCAAGGACACGCTGGCGGCCCTTTTCCACCAGTTCCAGGCGCTGATTCGCATTCTCCAGCAATGTCTGGAGCTGCGCGCGTAAGTCGGCCGGGTCACCCTCGGTGAAAGTCAGGCCAGCGTCGCCGATAACTTCAGGAATGGCTCCACAACGGGCGCCGACGACCGCTACTTGACAGGCCATAGCTTCGATGAGCACCCGCCCAAACTGCTCCTTCCAGTTGGGACGGGTGCGCGAAGGGAGCACCAGCACGTCGAGTCCGCTATAATAATAAGGCATTTGCGTCGACGGAATAGGCAGGTCAAATGAGACACGTGGCAGAATGCCCAGCCACTGGGCCATCTTCTCCAGCCGGTCACGCTCTGGCCCGCTGCCCAGGATGCGCAACTCCCACGGACCCTGGAGTTGGGCGACCGCTTCCAAAAGCACATCAATCCCCTTCTCTGGCACCAGGCGGCCAATGTAGCCGATGACCATCTCGCTTTGCGATGGTCGACGCGTGCTACGGCGCAGCAACACGCTCGGCTTGCTCGGGCGCGACGGACGGGGGGTGCGGTGGTAAATATTGGGGTCCACCCCAAACTGGGGGATCACTTCCACCGGCCCGGTATAACCTTTGGCCCGCCACATATCCGCCCCCTCGGCGTTGCCAGCCAGTAGCACGTCAGTATGGGCCAGCACATAAGATTCCATCCATTTGAAAGGGATCGGGTAGCCGCGCTGAAGATTCTGCCAGGTGAAGACCACTGTCCGTGCACCGACCTGCCGCGCGGCGCGCATCGCCTGAAAAGTGGCCAGATTATAGGGCTCCTCGTCAATATGGATAACCTCAGGTTGCACCTGGCGCACTATTCGACTCAGACCCGGGTAGTAGTGTAAATGAAAGTGGCCATTGAAAGCAATGGGCTCAACGTGCAAATCGTAGCCAGTGGTGTGAGCCCGTTCCAGCCGCAGAGTGCCTCGCTCGTCCCGCCATTCGGGGGGCACAACCACTGCCAGCTCAATCCCATCGTGCCGGGCGATTTCTTCCAACTTCTTTTGATAGGCCCCCACCACACAGGCCTTGGAGATCATAAGGACTTTCATGGGTATTGGCAACAGTGTATCGGCGTGTATAAGAGTGGATGCAAAGCCCCTTAGCCTGATGGCAAAGGGGAACCAGATGGAGTTCTTGTGGGCGGTATTATATCCCTGACGTGGGGCTGAGGCAAACAGGTTGAATCAATTAAGGAAGAGGGTTGGCCTGCACACTACGTGTCCAGACCCGCCCTGGTTGGTGAGTCCCTGAGTGTCCGATTGTTGAGTTGACGCATTTGGATCTGGGGGAGGGGAATAGAGAGTCCCCTTGAGGGGGGCTACAAGGCTTGTTGGCTTTGCCTCGTTTGATTCTCCCGCCGAGAGATGCCTGAGGTTTGGATAAACTCCAATATGAGTATGGGCCCGGGGGCGACGCCGGCGAGTTTTTGATATCCCCGTTATCACTTCAATTGATAAGTCTCGGTGGGAACCAGATTAAACCTGATGGGCCGGGATACGCGTTGCGCAACTCCTGGCAAGGACCGATTCGGCTCCATCTGCTCAACCTCGCACATCACGTTATCCAATATGTCATTCAGACAATATGCAGTGTTAAGTAATTCTATTACGAGCCAATCCGCGTCATCTGTCAACCTCCCGTCCCAGAGAGATGTCAGGGAAGCCGGCCTCCGGAGGAATCGGGATTCTGAAGGCCGCCTGTGCCAACTTCGCATTGACAGCATATCGCAATCGCCGGATGGGGAGGCTTGCCAGATTGGTGCCCCAGTCATACTGGCTCAGTTGGGTCAAGTTGAATTTAGCAAACGAAAAATCCGTTGGCGTTGTCGGCCAGGCCAGGGTGTAATGTACATTCAGCTTCGTTTCGTCGTCTCCTACCTGAAGCTGAGGCGTGCAAAGCCCAGCTCCGACAGCATTGGCCAAGCCGCGTGGCGCGGACGGTATCCCTGCCAATACTGTGCGCATCTTAAAGGGCCGCGGCGTCCGATACAGCAACAGACGATACAAGTTGAGAACAGACTCAATCTCCGGTGTAAGGGTAGGCGGAAATGCTCCCCTATTGGCTACAGCTTCCAGATTGTTCAGGTAAACATAATCCACCTGATCCCACAGAACCGGCGAGAGATTGATGCTGAACATCAAAGGTTGCTGATACTTCGCCAGTGCACACCATACCTGGTCCATACTTTGTAAATGCCATTCCCAGCTACTGGTAAGATAAATGGGATTGATCCCATTGCCACGGTCCGGGCAGGCAACCAACCGCTCAAAACGTCTGATCTCGACAATCTGCTCGGAGTGTTTCAGGTCAGCAATCCACTCGGACCGATAGGCCCGGTCAAACTCGGTCCAGTCCGGCAAGGGGTGCAAGACAAAATCGAAAGGAAACAGGCTAAATACTTCTTGGCTCAAAGCCAGAGCCGCTGATCGAGCTTGCTCGGCGGTTGGAGCGAATGCCTTAGCCAGGAAAAATATGTCCACCTGGCTCCGGCCGGGGGAGGCGATGAAGCGCAACTCGAAGGCCGGATTGCAATAAGGATCCGGGCCAGGCAAATGCAGGCTCTCGATCAGGTGGATCTGCCTGTCCCAGGCCTCGATCAGCGGCCCGGCCATCATACGATTCCATATCCGTCCTCGAAACTCTGCGAACGGACGACGGAGTATCTCGAAAGCGACGAGAGCATGGTAACCTGCGTCATGCCTCTCACGAGACAGCGATTGCCCATCTGTCTGAGATTCATGCGGCACAAGGTGGATGTGCAAATCCATCGCAACGCTCCTCACACCCAATATCTACAGGCCAGGCCCACTCAGTGACTGGAATGACCGTTTGAGTCGGTCGACACGCCGCTTGCCTCCGGCTCGACAAGCTTATTAATAATCTGGGCTAGAGCTTGATCGCGGCCGCCTGTGTAGTTGGTATGAGCATAGGTGGCGTTGGCAACGGCCAGGTGGCCAGGATCGGCCAGGGGAGTTACAGCCTGCCCCAGCGCCTGGATGCGAGCCATAGCTCGTTCATGAACCAGCTTCGTCTCTACCATCATGCGTTCGAATTCGCGGCGGGCACTTTCCAGCTCGAAGATCTCAGCCTGCCGTTGGGCATCGTCCAGAGCAACCTTCTTTCTGATGAGAGTTGCCAACCGCTCTGTCTTGGCTTCGAAAAGGGCCAGATCACGTTGGCCGATGGCCAACAGCCGACGAGTCTGGAGGGCCGCCTCTTCGGCCAGGAGTTGCTGCTTCGCCAGGACTGCCTGGGTCGCGAGGGCTAGATAAGTCGGATCTCCCTCGACTTGGACGATTCTGATGCTCAGAATGCGCAGACCGTTGAGGGCCGTTTCGTTGAGCAACGACAAACGAATCTGACGCTCGAGCGCAGCTTTGCTGCACAATTGTGACACATCCGCGTCTCCGAATAAAGAGCAGTGAGGCCAGCTTTCGATCACCTGCCGAGTGGTGCTTTCAACCATTCGGGCTAGCGTTTGTAACGGAGAGTCGATTCGAGCGATTACCTGTGGATCATCCACTTTGAATTCCACATTGACGTGAAGGGATACCTGGGCCAGGTCTGCGGTGCGTACGCTGCTCAATCTGATATCAAGATTACGTTGAGACATATCCACAAGCCGGCCAAGCAACCTGCCGGGCGGACAGATGCGAAGGCTGTGAATCCCAGAACCAAAGGTGTGACAGAATCCGCAATGACCCCAAACTACCACACAATCGTCATTGGGGACAGCGAGTCTCCCGGCAAGACCCAGCCGACTGCGAGGCAGCGTGAAGAGGGAGGAGCACAAGTCATTCCCTGCCGGTTGAGGTTCGTAGACGGGGCCGCTGGCCAGGTCTAGAGCCGCGTTAATCGCTTCCTGCTTGTCTAGCTTTTGCCAAAAACTAACAGCTTTTTTCATAGCTAGGTCTCCTTCGCGCTTGCTGACTTACCCATCCCCAACAGGCCGTGAGCCTATCCGAGTTCTTTGCGGCGACATGCCAATGATTCGCGGCCATCTCTTTCGTTTGCCCGAATAGGGATAGGGAAGGGTTGAGGTCGCAAAAGACGCACAAACCAGGCAAAACAGGCAACGAAGCACGTCAGCGAGATAGCAATAGGGGCAAGCGATGCCATAAGTGTACCCTCCTTTCTTAATCTGTGCTCTCTACACTTGTGATTCTACCATAAATCCCAATACAGGATCATTCACTTTCCTTAAGCGAATCTCGGAAGAATCTCCCCACAACATTTCGTTGCTATCTCAACCATCTCACCTGTTTCTCACAAAGAAACGGGGGAAGGGTATTTACCCTTCCCCCGTTTAACGAGGTACATATCAGCAGCGACCTAACTGGGCGGCGTGTGCCATTGTAACAGGCGCAACCCCTCCAGGCGCAGCACTTCGGGATATAAGGCTTTGTATACATTGCAGTAGGGCGACCTGAATTCGCTGCGTCCAGTAACACGATAGGTGAGCAGGGGACAGCCGCCGGCACACCAGTAGCGCCAATTGCAATCACAGCACCCATCCTTCTCATCCACCGATACGTTTTGAAACTCAATGGCCTCCTCCCGAACCGCTGATAGCGGATCGTCCGCAAACACGTCCGTGATCGCGCGCTCTATTTCCATCTGACAGCGGGCGACGCGCCCGTTCTGGTCTATCACCAGGTAGTTATGTCCTGCGCCACAGGCACGGTCGTGAAGGGCGCCGAAACTGGCCCGATCCACCAGGGCAGCGATCAGGCTTTGCCGGGGCAACCTGTCCTCAATGATGGTAAAAGCTGCTCGTGTGGCTGCAATCAACCGGTCATCTTCGGCCATTAGCTCCGCTCGGTTTCGAGAATGTTCACTGTCCCGATAGAAATTGAGGTTAAAGAGCAACTCTCGATCCAGAGCAAAGGCCACGGCATCGGCAACCCCGTCAGCGCTGCGCCTGGTCACAGTAATGGAAAGGTAGGGCCGGACTCCACGGCTTATGGCTCGATCCACCCCGCGTGCTGCCAGCGCGAAGCTGCCACGCCCGTTGGCCAAGCTTCGCTGCGCATCATGGGTTATTCCAACGCCATCGAGAGAGATCATCAGACGCATACCGCTCTCGCGAATAAAATCAAGCATAGGGTAGCTCAGCGCCACGCCGTTGCTGAGCACGACCTCCCGCAGACCCAGACCTGTCCGGTTTGCCAGCCCATGGGCGTACTCGTGGAGGGCACGCACCAGTCGGAAATTCAGAGTAGCTTCGCCGCCGGCGTATTTCAGTTTGACCGTCTGGAAGCCATGACACAGCGCCGAGCGAAAGATGGCTTCCACTGCTGCACGGCCGGTGGCCTCATCCATTGCCTCGTCAGTTTGGGTCAGGTAGCAGTAAACACAGCGCAGGTTACAGGCGTTGGTCACGTGCAGCCAGGCGGTGAGGGTGGTTGCAGATGGGTGATTAGGGGGCGAGGGTTGGGAATTGAGAGCAGGCACCAGCAAACCAAGGGCGGCCAGTTGTTGTGAACTCATGTTAGTTAGCGGGTGAGGGCGGGTGAAGGTGTCCAGGATGGCACGCGCTGGCTGGTTCAGCACCACCACTCCGGTCGGGCTGAGAAAATTGAAGACCAGCTCGTGTTTATCCGGCAGAGGAGCACGATGAAGGGCAGGGGCGACCTGCCAGATAGTCGCTGTTTCTTTTAGTGGTGGGTCAAAAGGTGCAAAGCTGGTATCCGGGCAGGCGCAATCATCTTCAGATTGTTCACATGGCAAGGTATTCAACCACCTCGGTTCTACATTTTGAACAGAGCAGGCACAGTCTTGCTCTGCCTCCTGGCCATTGGCATCCCAAAGGATTTGAGGAATGTCAAATTTGTCAGTCACAGATGCCTTCTCCTTGGGCGATAATCACCAGCTCGATTGTTGTATAATACCCGCACGTGGGTGTAAAGAGTGCATCCCCCACTTCATCTCTAAAAGATTGCCTGAAATATGCCCGGTTGTTCTGAACCCGCATTTCTCAAACACGTGAATGGCGCGCGCGTTGTCTGGCCGGGTAAAAAGGGTCACCTTCGGTACCTCGACCAGCGAAGCCCAGTCCAATGCCTTATGGACGAGAGCCGTGCCAATGCCCCTATCACGATATGGTTGAAGCAGTCCTATGCCAAGGCACATTTCGGATGGGGACCCATTGCACAGGCAGGCCGGAAACAATCGGCACCAGCCAATGATAGTTCCCTCGACTTGAACCACCAACATGAGATGGCGAAGACAGTCCGGTTGAATGAGGGCATGGGTCCAAGCCAGGTTCGGCTCAAAGCGGCGAGTACTCATCCAACGTCCTTCGCCGCAGACGGCGTCAATGGCCGCAATCAGATTTGCCTGGTCGCCAGCGGTGAAGGGACGTATCACCCCTCTCATTCCAAATCTTCCGCTGGCCCAAACCATTTGTCTATCAGTAGTGCCAGCCGTGGTTGTCCCAGATGATAGGTATCGGCCGTAGCTTGAACGGCTTGGACGACGAAGTGCAAATCGTCAACGTTTAAACCTCTGAACCGGTCGTAGATGCGGAACTCACCCCGCTTCATATCGCGGAACATATGCCCCAGGCCATACAAATCGTCGTATGCCAGGGCTAAAGTATACATTTCAGCCGCCTTTTTCAAGGCAGCGTGAGCCAGCTCTGGGTCGCTCTCCTTCAGGCTGAAATAGCGATTGAAGGCG
>JAHELX010000811.1 GCA_024643945.1 Anaerolineales bacterium | reverse complement strand
CATACCTGTAAGGCGCTGAACTGGGCTGCCCCGGCGAAGACAGTGAGAGACATGAGCCACGCCTGTCCGGACGAGAGCCCTACCTGGCGCGCCGTCAGGCCGTAGACTAAAGCGAAGGCTATCACCCCTGGCGCCAGGGGCAGGGTAGCTACCAGACCTGCTCTCAGCGCAGCCTGGCCTGCCTGTCCAGGCCGACAAGCCAGGGCGTCCTGACGGCGGTCGGACGGGTTCTCCACGTTATCGTCTCTAACGGCCCTGGAAGTGAGGTTCCCGCTTCTCCACGAACGCAGACAGCCCCTCCAGGAAGTCCTGTGTGCCACCCTGGGCGATGATACGCTGCCGCTCCCGCTCCAGTTGGATCTCTAACAGCGGGAATAGCGATGCGTTTACCAACGCTTTGGCCCCACCGAAGGCCGTGGTTGGTCCCTGAGCCAGCCGGGTCGCCACTTCTCGGGCTCGCCCGGCCAGTCTGCCGTCGGGGACAACTTCATGCACCAGTCCCAGGGCCAATGCCTGCCGGGCGTCCAGCACGGGGTCCAACAGCAGGAGTTCTGCCGCCTTGGCCGGGCCGATAATTGGGGGCACGATGGCTGTCCAGCCACCGTCCGGGACCAGGCCAATGGAGGTGTAGGCCTGCTTGAATTTGGCGCCCTCGGCCGCCAGGCGCAGGTCGCAGGCAGCCGCGAGGCTCACCCCCGCGCCGCCGGCGGCGCCATTGATCGCGGCGATGATGGGTTTCTCCATCAAGCGCATATCGGTAATAGCTCGATGGATGGGCACCGTCAGGTCGCGGAAGAAATGGTGCGGGTCGCCTCCTGCCTGGATGTGCTCCCAGGCGGCTTTCATGTCTCCGCCGGCACAGAAGCCACGGCCGGCCCCGGTCATGAGCACCGCGCGGATGCCATCGTCGTCCATACAGACCTGAATTGCCCGGACCAGTGCCTCGGCCATCGGCAGATCGAGGGCGTTGAGCACTTCTGGCCGGTTGAGCGTGATGGTCGCTACGCCGTCCTGCATGTCCAATAGTACACTTTGGTCTGTCACTTGAGTTCCCGCCTTTAGTGCCTATCCGAAGACCGGCGGTGGTGCACCACCCTCCCGCAGGTTTCCCCGGCCCGCTGGCGCGAGCCACCTGCCCGTCCTGGCTTCCCGGCCCGCTGGCGCAGTCCAGGACGGGCCGCCACGCGGGCCAGGGTGCTGCGCCGACAGGTGCAGGCAGGACGGGCAGAACCTGCGGGACGGTTTTCGGATAGGTACTTAATATTATTGGTATCACGTATTGAGGGGCACCTTGCCCCGACACTTCCTTATATTCTTCAACCGCGCCCAGATATTAGCAATCGGCTGCCTGGCAGCATGGCTCGGGCTGGCTACCGCAGGTGGCCTCTTTCTGGCCGGTGAGAGCCGCATGGATCATAGCGGCGGCGCACCCTACGCCACTATCCACGGTGATCGCATCGGTCGGGCAGTTTCGCTGGCAGGCCCCACATTCCATGCACGCCTCAGGGCGCACGAGCCGGGGCACGCGTCCATTCTGCGCGAACACAGCGTGGGGGCAGACGGCGATACACATGCTGCAGCCGATGCACAGCTCTGGCTTGTACTGGAGCGTGTTAACTGTATAGGCACTGATCATTGTGATCCTCCCAGTACTCGAAACAGGGTGAGGGCGATGGCAAGCACCATAGCCGCACCAAACATCCAGGCCATAGCGGGAACGTAGGTGAAGATCTCGCGCCTGACCCCGCTCTTGGAGGTGAACGTCGTCGAGCCGGTGAAGTTCAAGGCCAGGTAAGCGGTCCCGGCCGGTATGGCCAGCAGGTAGACCAACGCCGAGCCAGCCCGGGGCCAGGATGCTATAGAGGGTGAGTTCAGGAAGGTTGCTACAGCAAAGGGAAGCGCCGCCAGCCCGCCCAGGATGAAACCCTTGGTACTGAAATTGGACGTGGGAAGCCAGGGAAGCAAAATGGGGAAGAGAATCACGCCGGCCAGGGCGGCTGCAACGATGCCTGCGGCTGCTTGAGGGCCTCCTATGAAGAACAACACAACGGCCGCGATCAACATGGGTAGAAGAACATGTGCCAGCTCTACCGGGATCAGGACCAGACGATCACCCAGGGTAAATCGAACCCGGCGCATCTCAGGCGTTGCCTGCCGGGTCTTGAGATACTCCGGCAGATCGGCCGCCCGCACCGGGCCATACTCGACTTTAAACCCCGAGCGCTTCCTTACCTCATGCGCGGCAACTCCGGGTGCCCCCAGTTGCGGCAAGATGAGCCCCCGGTGATTGACGACCTGGTGCAATGAGGTGGCTTCGATGCGGCGGACTAGCTCATCGGTGCCGAAGGTTCCTTTGCCAGCAGCACACCAGACGTTCACGCCCTGGGTGTCCAGTACCAGGATATAGCCGTCAAAACCAACCAGCGCCGAGCGCAGTGCGTCAAAACTGAGGGTGTAGTTGGCGGTGACAAAGACGGGCGAATCCGGGGTGGGATGGCCCAGGGTGTACAACCCTGGCTCCACGCGATGGCCCATACGGTCAACCCCCCAGCGCGCCAGAAAATGATCCCAACGATTGGCCAGGGTAATTACACTTGTGGTTTGCCGAACTTGCAAAGCCATCTCAAGCGGCCTGTCTGCGCCTGGCAGCTTCGACTGTTGGCCCACGGTAGGGCCATTATGCATCGGCGAGCAATTAAGGCAAACCGCATCGGTATCGTCGTCAGAAGTATCGGTCATAGTTCATCCTCCATATGGATTCTGCGAAATGAATCAGGTGTTGAGTTACGTACATTGTTACATTGCCTTACTCCTCGATCGCGCCGCCCAGGGCGCGTAGATGTTTGCGGAACGTGTATGACGGGTCTGCAGCTCGCCGGGCCAGATACTCGTCGAAGCGCAACTGCTCCCGCAGCGTCTTTCCGGCGCGCACGGCACTGGCCTGATCGCGCTCCTTCTGCCAGATGGATCGGGCTACCGCCAGAATCTCTTCAACCTGTTGGTCGGGAATGAAGAGAATGCCGTCCAGGTCACCGAAGACGATGTCT
>JAHELX010000810.1 GCA_024643945.1 Anaerolineales bacterium | reverse complement strand
TCCCCCCCCACTTATTCTCCCAGTCCCACTTCACCTTGCTTTTCCAGGTACATTGAAAGCTCGCGCACCGAGGTGTCGGAAATGAATTGCCTCGGGAGCTGTCAAAGATTTCTTCTGGCTTACCCCATCTGAATCGAGCCGACGGAGCCGGCGTGCCATTATGGCCGGGGCTCCTGGGCCATACGCGGTCACGTCGCATCAAGCGACCCGAAAGGAGGTGATGCGGAAGGGAATGCATTTGGGCTATGTTGTTTTTCTCGCCTGGGGTGCTATACAGGCAGCCAGGCGGACGACAGACTTCTTTGAGGAAGGTGGTAACATGATCAACAAAAGAGTCGTTACGTATGTATTGGTGTGCGCAGCAAGCGTGCTGCTGGTCGCTTCCGTTGGAACGGTAGCGGCACAGGACCCTACACTCACGCCCAACGAGCAGTTGGGAAAGTCGATCTTCTTTGATGTTAACCTCTCCATCAACGAGAACCAGGCCTGTGCTGTCTGCCACGCCCCTGAAGCGGGATGGACTGGCCCCTTGTCGGATATTAATGCCCACGGCGCGGTGTATGAGGGCTCGATCCCAGACCGCTTTGGCAACCGCAAGCCACCCAGCTCGGCCTACGCCACACAGAGCCCTATTCTCCATTACGTGATCGAGAAGAAGGAAGCTCTGTTTATCGGTGGCAATTTCTGGGATGGACGGGCCACGGGTGAGAAGTTAGGTAACCCGGCTGCCGATCAGGCCCAGGGACCTTTCCTAAACCCGTTGGAGCAGGCGCTGGCTACCCCCGCTGACGTAGTCGAGAGAGTCTGTGCTGCGAGCTATGGCAACCTTTTCAGACAGGTTTGGGGAGCAGATGTCTGTGATTCGGCCAACGTGGGGATGGCCTACGACTACATCGCCCTGTCCATAGCCGCCTTTGAGGCTTCGCCAGAATCGAACGCCTTCACTTCCAAGTATGACTACACCTTCAAAGGCATGGCCAAGCTGACCAAGGAAGAGCAGCGCGGCTACGCGCTCTTCCGAGGCAAGGGAATGTGCCACAGGTGCCATATCAGCAATGGCCAACAGGCGCTCTTCACGGACTACACCTATGACAACCTGGGTGTGCCTAGAAATCCAGAGAATCCCTTCTACTACGCAGATCCCATCTTCAATCCTCTCGGCTATGATTGGGTCGATGAGGGCCTGGGTGGCTTCCTGGCGTCGAGAGGGGATTACGAACAGTTCGCGGAGGCGAACTTGGGCAAGCAAAAGGTGCCGACCCTGCGCAACGTGGACTTGTTGAAGCCGGACGAAGACTTCGTCAAAGCCTACGGACACAATGGCTATTTCAAGTCTCTCGAGGGCATCGTGCATTTCTACAACACCCGGGATGTATTACCCGAGTGTCCCGACGACTACACGGAAGCGGAGGCTCTAGCTGCAAATTGCTGGCCGCCCCCGGAAGTCGCTATGAACGTCAACACGGACGAACTGGGCGACCTGGGCCTGACACCGCAAGAGGAGGCTGCGATTGTCGCCTTTATGAAGGCGCTCTCGGACGGCTACGTGCCCTAGGTTGATCGCAAGTAAGCCAAGCATCGATACTTGAATTCCTGGTGGTCAGTGGAGGTCACTATCAGGGACCCAGCGCAACAGGGAGCAGACAGAGACCTCCCGGTGTTGTCTGGTGCGATTCGCACCAGCGAGCCGGGGGGTCTTTTGTACTGGCTGGCTAAGATGTGAGTTTTTCAAGGCTCTGGTCGGGTTGGGTGACGCCTTAACCACAAACGTCTCACAGCTTCTGCTCAGCCCGAGATTGTGCCACTGATGATCAGGTCAGAAGTTGTGGGAATCGCGGGATACCCAATACCCATTGTCAGAAAGTAGTCGGGTATGATATATTGGTAGTAACCTGACATCCCCAATCACATCGAAAAATTCTACAAGTCTAGCGGGTTTCTACATTCCCGACTTCATCGTTGAAGGCAAGTTCATTGTGGAAATCAAGGCTTTCGCGACACTCCATCGGAAATACCCAGTGCAGGTGATTACCTATCTGAATCGCACGGGTCTGCCGGTCGGCCTGTTGATCAACTTTGGTGAGAGAAGCCTGCGTTGGAGGAAACTATGAGTAAGTACATAACACCTCCCATAGTGCCCCCCGAAATTTCGGAGCAGATTGATCCCGATCGCGGATTCCTGTGCGTAACCTCGCACTGGCGCCCCGACCCCGAGGCTCCCGACCCGAACATGCCCGGCCAAAAACTGAGCATGACCAGTTATATCCCTGCACGGCCGGCGCAAGCTTGTCTGTGTGGCAGCGGCAAACTGTATCGGGATTGTTGCCAGCGCCAGCGTCTGTGGCGTCCGATTTGCCCTAATCCTGACATGCAGGGGTACGGTCTGATAGCGCCCCAGGCGGCTACGTTTCGCCAGGTAGATGGGCAGGCCATCCGGGAGCGGTTAACGGCGGATGTGCGATTGCGCTGTGTGGACCAGAGCCTTCAAAGCAGCTTCTGGGTATTTTGGGGCGATCCAGCGGTGGAAGATCAATACGGGATTCTCTGCTTCGGCGATATCGAGTTGAAGCAAAACCGCACACTTTTGGTCTCTGCTATGAGCGATGTGCGTATGCGCGTATTGCTTGATCTGCTCCAAGAAATTGCGGGCGACTATCTGAGTAAGCCACAAATGAGCCGGGACCCAGTGCTGGCGATTGACAAGCTGTCCGGCAAGATGACCAAACAGCCGTCGAAAGGCACGCCGCGGCGCAAGGGACGCAGACGATGAACAGGACATACAAAGAGCGCATTCTGGACCATCTCTGGTCCATCGCGCCCGAGGTGGCAACCAACAGCCAGATTCGGGCAACCACCGGCATCAGGTCCCACCAGCAGGTGTATTTGCTGACTCAAGAATTGCTGCACAGCATTGGCAACGACCGCCAGGTGCCGGAACTGTGGCTCAAACGCTACGGGCATCTGGCCTCTGGCGTGGCCTTCTGCTTTCTGGCTGACGACGGCAAGCTAGAGAAGTTGGAGAGGCAAGGAAGCATCGCGTGAGCGACGA
>JAHELX010000809.1 GCA_024643945.1 Anaerolineales bacterium | reverse complement strand
CTGTTGATCGGCATGGCCGTCTGCTTTAACGGCTACCGCTGGTTCCTGATTATCCTGCCCATCGCCGGCTTTGTGTTCGGCTTTGGCCTGGGGGCGCAGACGCTTCAGGCCCTGTTCGGGATTGGCTTCCTGGCCACCGCGACCAGTTGGATCGTGGGTTTCTTCGTCGGCCTGGTATTCGCCATGCTGTCCTACCTGTTCTACACAGTGGGCGTGGCCTTGGTGACCGGTTTTCCTGGGGTTACGGGCTGGGCGTGGGCCTGATGGGCTTGCTCGGTTTGGGTACCGGCCTCATCTCGTGGCTGGTCGGCATAGTCGTCGGGGTTGTGGTTGCCTTGCTCGCGCTGGGCCTGAATATCCAGAAGTGGGTCATCATTGCCGTCACGTCTTTCGGTGGTTCGGGGGTCATCGTGGGCACCCTGCTATTCGCCCTGGGTAAGATCAACCCGGCCGACCTGGGCACCAGCGCGGTGCAGCAAGCGATCCATGACTCCTTCTTGTGGCTGGTGCTTTACCTGGTGCTGGGCATTCTGGGCTTCGCGGCGCAAGCCGTCACCACCTCGGGCTTTGAGCTGGAACCGGCCCCGACTCAAATCTGATCCTTGCGTAACGGTTCCCCCCCCCGGAGCAGAATGCCTGTGCAGAGGTGGGGCAGGCTCAGGCAGAAATGCTGGCCAACGTAACTACTCAGCCACCCTTGCGAAGGTTTCAAAACCTTCGCAAGGGTCATCTGGCCTGAGTCGTTGCGGCAGAATGTGGATCCTGATTGAGGAGAAGCAGCCGCAGGTTGTGGTTCTGGAGTGCAGCGCCATACCCGACTTCGAATATACAGCGCTGCAAATGATGGCCAATTTCGAGGAGAAACTGCGCGAACGGGGCATTACGCTTTGGCTGGCGAACCTGAACCCAGAGGCGCTGGCCGTGGTGGAGCGCTCGCCGGTCGGCAAGAGACTCAGTCACAAGCGTATGTTCTTCAACCTGGAGCAGGCAGTCGAGGCCTATCAGGCTATGCAGGAAGGAGGTGCCATTTCGTGAGTAATATACCGGGCCCAGTTGATGCTACAAGAGCTAGCACGTTCATCATGCTATCCGATCTGAGGGTTCCTCGAAAAACAGTGATGAGTGATTTAACCTCCGGGATCGTGATGGCGATTGTCAACGTCCCCGGCGCGTTGGCCAATGGCGTCCTGGCCGGGGTTAATCCGGTCTACGGCCTCTACTCGATGATTGCCGGCACCACCGTGGCCGCCCTGTTTACCAGCTCGGTGATTATGAACGTCGACTCAACCAGCGCCACAGCCCTGGCCACCGCCGACGCCCTGAGCGGGACCTCCCCCGAGGGGCATCTTCAATACCTGGTGGTGATGGTGATACTGGTTGGGCTGTTTCAGTTAGCCTTTGGCCTGCTGAAGCTGGGCTTCCTGACCCGCTTCATTTCTAATTCGGTGATGACCGGCTTTATCACCGGTATTGCCGCCCTGACGATTCTGGGCCAGGTGGGCGATTTAACCGCCTATACCAGCCAGTTTAACAACAAAGTCGCCCGCCTGATTGACACGCTCCTGCATTTCCGGCAGATAGACCCGCCCACGCTGATCATCGGCCTGCTGACCATAGGGCTCATTCTGGGCCTGGGGCGGACCCGGTTCAATCGTTACGCCTACGCGCTGGCTCTGGCCCTGACCACAGCGCTGGTACCGCTACTGGGGTGGGACACGGTAGCCCTGGTGGGCGATACCACGACTATCCCGCAAGCGCTGCCCAGCCTCCACTTGCCTGACTTGTCACTGGTCCCGGGCATGGTAATTCCGGCCCTGGCGATTGCCATCATTGCCCTGGTACAGTCGGCGGGGGTCAGCCAGAGCGTTCCCAACCCGGACGGCGAATACCCCGAGATCAACGGCGACTTCCGGGGACAGGGGATCGCCAACATTGCCACAGGACTGAGTGGCGGACTGCCGGTGGGTGGCTCATTGTCCAACACGGCGTTGCTTCAGAACTGTGGCGGCCGGTCGCGTTGGGCCAACCTCTTCACGGGCTTGTTCGGGGCCGTTATCGTGCTGCTCTTCGCCCGCCTCATCGAGCTGCTGCCTATGGCTGCCCTGGCCGGACTCCTGGTAACGGCGGGCATTGACATCGTCAATGTGCACCGTATCGAGACAGCCTGGAATACCGGCCGGGTGCCGCAGACGACGATGCTCGTCACCTTCGTGGCCACCCTGGTTTTGCCCATCCAGTACGCGGTGCTTCTAGGAGTGGTTCTGCACATCCTCCTGCACGTGTTTCGCTCCGCCGAAAAGGTGCGCATTGAGCGGATAATCCCCCTGGGCGATGGCCGATACGCGGAGGGCAGGCAGCCTAAACAGATACGGGATGGCGAAATCATGCTATTGCAGCCAATTGGCAGCCTTTTCTTTGCCGGGGCGGCCGAATTCGAGGAAGACCTGCCCGAAGTGGGGAATACCCAGGGGGCAGTGGTGATTATCCGCCTGCGCGACCGGGATGAAGTGGGCAGCACCTTCATCCGGGTAATTGAGCGTTACACCCGGGAGCTGCAGGCCAACGGTTGTAAGTTGATGTTAGCAGGTATCAGTGACCGGGTTTGGGAGCAATTGGAGAAAACCGAACTGCTGGACCTGATTGGCCCCCAAAACGTCTTTCTGGCCCAGCCTCGTTTTGGCGCCGCGCTCGAAGAGGCCCTGGCTGCGGCCCAGGCCTGGCTGGATGAGTCTAAACGTGAATAATAGTTACAACTCCATTAACCAAAAGTATGAATATGTATGATCTATCTTAAGGAGGACAACATGTCTGCGGAACAAAAACGGTTAGAGGAAGCGCATCTACACGGCATCCCCTGGAAGAAATGGGGTCCCTACCTGAGCGAGCGGCAGTGGGGCACTGTGCGCGAGGACTACAGCGATAACGGCGACGCCTGGAATTACTTCAGCCACGAGCAGGCCCGCTCACGCGCCTACCACTGGGGGGAAGACGGTTTGGCCGGTCTCAGCGACGAAAAGCAGCGGCTCTGCTTTGCCCTCGCCTTGTGGAACGGCCAGGAC
>JAHELX010000808.1 GCA_024643945.1 Anaerolineales bacterium | reverse complement strand
CCATCAGCGGCCCGATGACCGGCTTGTTGATCCGCACGTGCTCCAGCAGCCAGATGTCGCCTTCTGGCTTGACCACTCGTCCCAGTTCGCGCAGCCCGCGTACCGGAATCGGCACCGAGCAAAAAACAAAAGTCCCTACCGCCACGTCGAACGTGTCGTCCGGGAAGCCCAGGTCCTGGGCATCCATAGGGCGCAGGTCCGCCTCGATGCCCAATTCTTTGGCCCGCCGCTCGGCCTGGGCCAACATGCGCTCGCTCAGGTCAATCGCCGTCACCCGGGCGCCCTCGGGGTGGTAGGGCATGTTCTTGCCCGTCCCGACGCCCACCTCCAGTACCCGGCCGGGCGGAACCCGCGACCAGACGGCCTCCCGCCAGGCCCGGAAGGCCGAGCGTTCGGTGGCCCACTCCATCAAGTCATAGAATGGGGCAATGCGGTCGTAGCGGGCCTTGGTCGCGGCCGTCTCCTGGTCAAGGTCCAGGTCCGTGATCTCTTCATCTTTCGGCGAAGAACGCTCGGCGAGCTTACTCATGCCGCAACAGGTCCTCCCGAATGTCTGCTTCCAGCTCGGCCAGTTGCTGGCCGGACTCGAGGGCTTTGAGTTCGGCCTCTCGCGTCGCCAGTTCCTCGCGCAATGTCTCGATACGCTGTAGATTCTGGCGCAGCCCGTCGACCCGTTCCTGCAGCGTTTGGGCTCGCTCCAGCGCCTCCTGCTTGGTCTCCAGGTAAGCGCGCGCGGTGGCCTCGTCATGCAGCGCCCCCTGGGCTTTTTCCCCAGCCGCCTTGGCCTGCTCCTGCAAACGCGCCAGGTCCTTTTCCAGGCTTTGCAGCACAGACTCCGTCTCCTGGCGCGCCTGGTCTAGCCGAGTGCGGTGCGTATAAAGCTGGTTGAGGCTGTTGACGATTTCGACATTTCGTTGGCGAGGCGCTGGCTTAGTCACGGGCTCTTCGACCCGCGCCCCCCGGCGTACCCGGGCCAGGTCGTCCCAGCTCAACTGCCCATTCTGCGCCATTTCCAGCAGGCGATAGTAGGTATTGGCGTTAATGTCGCCCCGCGCGTACATCACTTTCACTTCCTGCTCGATATCCCCCCGCCGATCTCGCGGGCCAGTGCGCCGGTCCAGCAGATCAGCATGTTCATCCAAAGCCTCATCGATTAAGTGCCCGATCATCCGGTAACTTCCATAACCACCACACACCTTGTTCCACCTCCACTATTTCCACAAAATTCACATATCCCATCACAACTGATCGCAGTTGCCAGAAGGTGTCCTAGCCAGGGATAAGCCCCTCACCCCGGAACAGATCTGCCGCTTCCGCCAGCGTCAGATCAGCCGGCGGCAGGATCAAATCCGACTCGGTCAGCGTATCGTCTACCACTTTGCCGCGTGCCCTGACCTGGTTTGCCATCTCATCCAGCAACTTCTGCATCTCTCGCTCGGTCTGGGACAGCAAAGCCACGATCTGGTTGTCGATCTGGTTCAACTCGGCCAGCAGCCTCTCGCGGTCATCGTCGATCTCATATTGACCGCGGGATGCCAGCCGGATAATCAGTTTGTCGCTCATGCCTGCGCCTCCGTTTTCAGCCGGGCCAGTTCTTGCTCAACCGCCTGGCCCCGCCCAATGCGCGCCAGTTCGCGGTCGATGTCGTCCATTTCCGGCGCCAGCGCGTCGCTCAGAACACCTTCAGCCACCAGGCTTTCAATCGCATCGGCGCGGGATTGCATCTCGCGGATGCGCGCCTCGGCGCGTTGAATGGTGTTCCCCACGTCGGCCAGGTCCTCTGAGACCCCGGACACGGCTTCTTGCACGCGCAACTGCGCCTTCGACGAGTCGTAGATCGCCTTCAGTTCTTCCTTCTTGGAGCGGAAGAGGGCGATCTTGCGCTCCAGGTTGGCCTGGCTCTGTTTCAAGTTCTCGGTCTGGCGCTCCAGGTTGACAATGTTCGTCTCCAGTTCCGCCTGGCGTGCCCCCGCCTCCTGCTTGCGTTCCAGGGCCGTCCGGGCCAGGTCATCGCGACTGGCCCCGACGGCCGCCTTGGCCTGGTCTCCATACTTCTGCGCCGCCGCAACCAACTCAGCCCGCTGATGCTCCAGCCGTGTCCTGGCCGCACTCACCTCGACCAGGCTGCGGCCGATCTGGCGGCGACTCTCTTCCAACTTTACCAGGCTGTAGTCCAGGCTGGCCTTCGGATCTTCCATCTCGTCGGCAACTTGATTGGCCTTAGCCTGGAAAATCGCTGTAAACCTCGATAATAGGCCCATCGTCTATCTTCTCTCCATCTCTAGCAGATTCTTTACACATATCCAATCAATCAGCAGCCTTTGGCTGCTCACAAAACGCAGCCGCGATTGAGCGAATTCCGGCAGTTCAACCGGCATCTCCCTCAGTCGCCCAGATCCCGGCGCATCTCTTCGTATTCTTCCCGGCTGATCTCGCCCCGTGCATAGCGGGTTTTCAAAATGTCCAGGGGGGATTGTTCCTCCCGCCGGGGTGGCGGCTGACCGTTCCCTGGCCGCCAGCCCAGCCCGTAGGCAACCAACAGGCCGATGAGTATCAAAGGTACCAGCCAAAGCAGTCCCATAAACATCATGTTCTTTCACCTCTTTTCCTTACTTTTACTTATATGATAGCAGTCATGCTTGAAGCTTCCTTGAAGGTAATTTAAAGATTCGGTAAAGATGGTGCGAAACCGGGTTGGTCATTTGGCATTGGCTCCCTCATGGCCCGACGAAAACCTGGGCCAGGCTTACGCCATTCCATGCTTCCAGCCGATGGACACCAGCCACCAGTTTATGGGATATTCGAGAGTTTTCAGCTCAAAGTTTTGAGAAAAGCAATCAAATCGTCCAGGTCCTGTTCGGACATATTCCAGCGCGGCATGGCCGGGTCCAACGCATCCCCGCCAGGATCCAGCCCCTGGGTTACAGCCCGCTTGAAGGTTTCCTCGGTATAGGGCGGGTGATCCATTTCACCTTCCTCCCCCTGGTCGTGATTTCCCTGCTCTCCATGTTCGCTCTCGGTGAGCGTGGACCAGCGAATGTCAGGCGCATTGATCACCGTCA
>JAHELX010000807.1 GCA_024643945.1 Anaerolineales bacterium | reverse complement strand
AATCAAATATCAGGTCAAGGACACCCACGACGAGCGCAGTATCGTCTACCCCTTCTATTTGACGGGTGAGGAGGAGGGGTAGGTTGGTGGATTGGTAGATTGGAAGGTTGGTAGATTGGTGGATTGGTGGATTGGTAGATTGGTAAATTGGTAGATTGGTGATTGGTAGATTGGTGGTTGGAGGGGTGTCTGGGTGACGCACCACGCATCACGTTTTCCCCGAAGGGGACCTATAGGCACGTTTTACGCTTTACGTTTCACGCATTAGGAGAAGACTATGGCATTGCCAGCCCCTAACTTGGATGACTTACGTTTTCAGCGGGACCTGGTTGACGAAGCCCGGCGGCGGATCATCCGTTACTGCCCGGAGTGGACCGACTATAACCTGAGCGATCCCGGCATTACCCTGATCGAGCTTTTCGCCTGGATGACGGAGATGCTCGTCTACCGGCTGAACCGGGTGCCGGAGAAGAATTACGTTAAGTTTATGGAGCTCCTCGGCATCTATCTCCAGCCGGCCAGCAGCGCGCGCACGGAACTGACCCTTTACCTCTCCACCCCTTTTCCCATCGGCCCTGAGGACGACACCGTCGCCATCGTCCCCCAGGGCACAGAAGTGGCCACGCGGCGCACCGAAGAGGAGGAGGAGGTCACCTTTACCACCGACGAAAGACTGGTCATCCGGCCGCCTCAGTTGACTCAGTTGCGCCGCGCGGCTGACTTTCACCGTAACTACCTGAGCCGGATGGGCCTCGAACTGTTCTACGCTTTCGATCAGGAAGAGCCCCAGGAGGGGGACACCTTTTACCTGGGCTTCGACGAGACCCAAGACATCAGCGGGCACATCCTGCAATTGGCCTTCGAGTGTGAAATGACCCAGGCGGTCGGGATCAGGCGCGAAGATCCACCGCTCGTATGGGAATGTTCGGTAGGGGATGGGCTGTGGGCAGAAGTCCGGCCGACCACGCGTCACGCTGAAAAAGATACCACCGGCGGACTGAATAATCCGAAGGGAAAGCTGGTCTTGTATCTGCCGCTCTCGATGAAGCCCTGCCAGGTTTATGGTCGCAGCGCCTACTGGGTGCGCTGCCGCTTTGAGCAGCGCCGCCCAGAGCAAGGCAAGTACAGCGAGTCGCCCCGGATTGTCAACGTCACCGCCCACAGCCTGGGGGCAGCGACGCCAGCCACTCACGCCGTCATCGTGCGCGGTGAGATGTTGGGCCGCAGCAGTGGCGAGCCCGGCCAGGTTTTCCAGTTGCAAAACGCACCTGTATTGGACTTACAGCCAGGCGAGACGCTGGAAGTGGAGGAGACAAGAGACGGGGAGTTGGTCTTTGTCTCCTGGGAGCGGGTGCCCGATTTCGCCGATTCCGACCGCTACGACCGGCACTTTGCCCTGGACACGGCCACGGGCGAAGTGTACTTCGGCCCGGCCGTGCGCCAGCCGGATGGCACAGTGTGCCAATATGGCCGGGTGCCCGAAGCAGGGCGCAGAATCCGTTTCAGCCAATATCGCCACGGCGGCGGTGTGGCTGGCAATGTGCCGGAAGGTAAAATCCAGGTCCTCAAGTCTGCCATCCCTTACATCGATCGGGTCACCAACCTGCGCCGGGCCGAAGGAGGGCGTGACCAGGAGAGCCTGGAAGAGGCCAAAGTGCGTGCCGCCCGCGAACTGCGCGCGCAACAGCGGGCAGTGACAGCCGAAGACTATGAAAACCTGGCCAAAAGAGCCAGCCGGGCCGTGGCCCGGGTCAAATGTCGTGCACCCGGAAAAGGCAATGGCACGTTACCTCCTGGCATGCTCGAGTTACTCATCGTGCCGGCAGCGTTTGATGCCCTCAGGGCTGGTGATTTCTCCAAACTCGAGGTGGACCAGGGATTGCGGAAAACGGTCGAGGCTTATCTCGATCAGGTTCGCCTGCTGACCACCACCCTGCGCATCAGAGAACCCGATTACCTGGGCGTCAAGGTCTATGCTGAAATTGTCCCCGCTGAGTACAACCAGCCCGAAGTCGTCCGCGCCAGGGTGACCGAGACTTTGAGAAATTTCATTGCCCCGCTGGCGATGGGGGACAATAATCAGCCGCAGCCACCCATGCCGGGTGCCAGCCCAGACTGGGAAGGGTGGCCCTTTGGACGGGATCTGTACGTGGCTGAGATTTACTCGCTGATCCAGCAAGTTACTGGCGTCAAACATGTCCTGGAGGTCCAGCTCAGCCAGCGCCGGCTGATTCCCGGCAAAGAATCACTTTCTCAGGAAGCACGTGTGCAGGAGGAAACCCCGGCCGAGGACACCTTGACTCCAGTAGCGGGGAGAGTACTCCAGGTCCCTGACGACACGTTGCTCTGTTCCCTTGATCACGAGATTGAAATCGTGGACCTATAGCCATAAGCGATCATTTATGCCATGACAGTAATAACTCAGGTGCCCGGCACTTTTGCAGCCTTAAGGCGTAATCTGACGTCTGTTAGCAGCTCGGACGTAGCGCATTTCTGCCATGAAGTGCCGGGCACCTACAGGCTGAGTAGTAACCTATGACAAACGTCAAGTTCGATACCCAACATGACTCAGCTCCGTTGAGGATTGATCACGTGGCCGACTTTTGCCGCCGTCACCCCGGCGAGACCGTGACGTTTTACACCCGTATCGGCGTGCGG
Organism: Anaerolineales bacterium; assembly: GCA_024643945.1. The sequence continues at coordinate 409 of JAHELX010000807.1, read as the reverse complement.
CAACCCCTGCCTGGCTTTACCCTTAGAGTTACCATTCCCATAGGGATGGAGGTGGGCGATTACCGGGTGCTCTCCGGGGAGGGCGGTGCCTTGCCCGTGGTCGATTTTGAGGGCGGGGCCAGGCATCTTACCTGGGATGTGACCAGGGAGTTGCAGGCCGGGAGCAGGTGGGAGGTCCAGGTGCGGGCCCAGGTTGCTCCCACGCAACAAGACAGGACGCTAGAGAGCCGGGCAGTGGCCATAGCCGAGGTTGCAAAAGAAGCGTCAATCTGCGTTGAGGAGAGCGTGGCGATCGCCGTCTTGGCCAGAGGCCGCTATCTTCGCTACCTGCCGGCGCTATACCAGGCGGACGAGTTGATGGGACGCTTTTTGATGCTCTTCGAGAGTTTCTGGGCGCCGATCGACGGCC
>JAHELX010000806.1 GCA_024643945.1 Anaerolineales bacterium | reverse complement strand
TTGACCCGACGACCAATGCTTATCCCTTGCAAAACACCTTTATGTCGGCCACGTATACCACATCTTCTTTCGGACATTGGGTAGAGATGTACGCAGGTTACGACTCATCCTTCGGCTTTGGCATTGAGAAGGCTCTGATGCATTGGCGCGTCGACCCTATCCCGGCCAACTCCACCATCAACACTGCCGAGATACGGCTGTATCAATTCAGTTCGCAAGGGAATACCTCGTGCCTCCTGGGTTTTTACCGGATGCTCAAGTCATGGAGTTCGAGTTATGCGACGTGGAACCAGAGACATTTTAACATTCCGTGGGGTTTGCCCGGTGCAAGTGGTACAGGAAGTGACTATGATGGGACTGGCTACGGATTCACGTTCAGTGCAACGAGTGGAGTGAAAAGCACGGGCGACATCGCCGGTTTGGGGACTTGGGTGAGAGGTTGGCTAGATGACCCCTCCAGCAACTATGGCGTGATGCTCAAACCACCAAGCAATCCAACAACGTATGACTGCGAACGCGGATTCCGAACGTGGAACTACGCTGGGTGGACGTATGCTCCCTATCTGGAAGTCGACTACACCTTCACCGGAGGTAGTCCGTCTCTCCTCGAGGACCTTATACCTCAAACGCATTCTTACCCCAATCCGGAGCATTATTATGTGGAGGATTCGGCGAGTCACATAGCGTTTTGGCGTGGCACCGCCCTGCGCCCGCTCGGTCAGAGCGACTATGACCTCTGGTTGCATACCTCCTCTGATTTTTCAGAGTGGCAGGTGGGCTCTTCTTACGGCGTCGGGCGAGTGGACTACACCCTGACCAAAGAATATGTTACCACAACCGGCTACCCGAGAGTGGTGAGGTATGGGGGTACCGATAACTATGAGATCGAGTATATGTACCGTTATGTTCAGCTTGATCCTCCCACTTCAGGTACGGGGACATTGTCTGCCAATGGTATATGGATGCTTTTTGAACTTTATCTCAGTGAACCTGGTTCGTGGCAGGTCGTCGTCACGCCACAGTCAGGTGATCCCGACTTAGGTGTGGCAATTCATGACCCAACGACGGGCGACTACCAAACGCGTGGGGGTGCGTTGGCGCTTTCCGATCAGAGCGGTCAAAATCTGACTGAGCAAATCGAGTTTACAGCATCATCTGACGGGTATTATGGCCTGGTGGTATGGAGTAATATACACACAGGGGTTGCTCAGCAGTTTCGGCTTGAAGTAAAACCTCCCCCCTCTAAATCATATCTGCCGGCCATGATGAAAAATTACGTACCACCGCAAGGTCCCTTTAGTAATGGCGGGTTTGAAGACGACAGTCGTTGGACACTTTCAGGCGAATTGAAACACGAGAGAACGACGGCCAAGCATCGTAGCGGCTCTTACTCAGTCCAATTAGGACTTGACGGCTCAAGCCCGTGCTGGGGAAATGTGCCCTGTTCACCAGCCGGATCCGAAAACTGCGAGTCATTTGCAATGGCCACTCAGGGCTTCGACGTACCAAACAGCGGGTCACCGTCGCTTAGCTTCTATTATCAAATCTACACCTATGACCATAAACCCAGCGAGAGACCGGCAGCGGACTATTTTGCGGCTTACATTCGAGATCTCAGTACTTCTACAGAGACACTGGTGTATTTAGACGACCTTAGTTGGGTAAGCACATTCGATTGCGATCATAGCGTTAACGCAAAAAGTTCCTGGCAGCCGGTCTCTTCTATAGATCTCTCTCCCTACAAAGGTAATACCGTTGAGCTCATCTTCAAAGTCACCAATGGTGGGCACAATTTCTGGAACACCTGGGTCTACATAGACGACGTTACCTGTAGTGGGTGTTGAATTTGCCATTGGTTGAGGCGAGAGGTGCATCTCGCTTCAACCCTGGACAATCAGTATAATCAGGCCAGCAAGCCGGCATTCAGACCCTGCAGGATGCGGGTCAGCCAGTCCTGGAGGGGCCAGGCCGAAGAGGATAACGCTCCGGCAGCCAGGTCTGCCCGCAGCGAGCCCAGCGCTCCGGCCAGCAGGGTTTCTGCCTCCCTGGCGGTGACCTGTATCTGCTCGAAAGCGGCGCGGTATGACTGGATGGTCAGGCCTTCCCCGCCGCTTTCGCCCTGCTGGCACAGGGCTGTGATGGAGCGAGCGGTCTCGGTCAGCGCCGGCGCCGCCTGGGCGCCGGCGTTACGCACCCGGATCAGGCGTCCCAACTCCTGCGGGGTGAAGGCCGACGAGACCGGAAAAGTAGGCAAGGGGGCAGGGATCTCGCCTCGGATCTCGCTGGCCAGGCGTTCCAGCCTGCTCAGCGAGGCAGCCGCCCGCCGGGCAGCGCGTCGCGCTTCCGCCAGGCTATTTTCTGCGGCCTGAAGTCCTTCGGCAGAGGGCCGTGTTTCGTCGTCGGCCGAGGGCACCGTCCCAGAAAGGGCCTCGGACAACGCCTGGCACATACTCCCGGCTCTCCGTAGCGTTTGTGCTCTGCCCATCAGCAGTGAGACCAGGTACTCCCGCAAGTAGCCGGTCAGCGGCGCGGACCGGTCGTCGAGAAGGAAGCACATGTCGGTTTCCCCGGATTCATCCGCCGCCGGATAATGCAGGTAAAGCCGGCTGCCCCGCGTCCGGCTAGGGGCATCCAGGATCTGTCCGTCCAGTAGCAGGCGGTAGACGCCATAGTCACCTACCGGACGTGGCAGCCGGATTCGGCGGCTTTCCGACCCTGTCACCAGGGTGCCCCCCTCAATTTGTTTCACCCCCTCCTCCATCCCCAACAGAGTCGCTTTCACCGCCCAGAATTGGCGTTGTGGGTAGCCGTCGGCCCGCAAGGGGGCGTCTATCGCCCAGCGCACATTGGCGCCTATTTGAGGTGGTTCGGGGTCCACCTGGACGGCGTGGGCCAGCCCCAGGGCACTATCTCCCGCATACTCCAGGCTCACCGGCAATTCACCGGGATCGCTGGCGATGGGCACCTCCCAGCCCATGTCACACAGCATGCGGACGTAGGTCTCGCTGGCGTGAGAGGCCGCGTAGGCGACAAAGCGGGCAGCGTCGGCCACCCGTACGTCCCCTGCT
>JAHELX010000805.1 GCA_024643945.1 Anaerolineales bacterium | reverse complement strand
TTTGACCGCATTCTGGTCGCTCAAAGCCAACTGGAAAACCTGCCCATCCTGACCGCAGACCCCCAAATTGCCCGCTATCCAGTGGAAGTTATCTGGTAATCTTCCGGACGCACTCCAACGACCTGCCCCTACTCATTTGACCGCACGAGCCTACCTGTGGTAGAGTCTGACATAATACCTTCAATCAGGAGGCTCTCTATTTGTCTTACCCACTTTACGTTGCCTTTGTCTGGCACATGCACCAGCCCTATTACAAGGACTTCGCCAGCGACGAATATATCCTGCCCTGGGCGCGGCTGCATGGGGCCAAAGAATACATCCACATGGCCGAGGTGCTGGCCCAATACCCCGAAGTGAAGGCGACGTTCAACTTTGTTCCTTCCCTGGTGGAGCAACTCCTGGAGTATGCCCAGGGGGATGCGGTGGACCGGGCGCTGGCGCTGAGCCGCCAGGAGACCTGGTCCGATGACGACAAAGCCTATCTGCTCTCTTTCTTCTTCAGCGTCAACTGGGAGCGGGTGATCCGGCGCTATCCGCGCTACAATCAGTTGTTGGAATTGCGCCATCGCGCCCGGGGCGACCATCGCCTGCTGGGCCAGGAGTTTTACCGCGACCTGGTGGCCTGGTTCAACCTGGTCTGGCTCGATCACGTGGCTCTGGAAAACGACCCCGAGTTGCAGGCCCTGGTCGAGAAGGGACGCGGCTTCACGCGTGAGGAGATTGACCTCATCCTGCATAAGCAAAAGGATTACCTGGCCTGCGTCGTGCCCCTCTATAGTCACCTGCGCGATCGGGGCCAGATTGAGTTGACCACCTCACCCTACTATCATCCCATTCTGCCCTTGCTCATCGACTCGGCCACGGCTCAGCGTGCCAGCCCGGGACTCCCCTTGCCGGCCAACACCTTCCGCCACTTCGAGGATGCCGTCGAGCAGGTGCGGCGGGGGGTGGAAGCGCACAAAGCGCACTTTGGCCAATCGCCGCGCGGCCTGTGGCCCTCGGAAGGGGCCGTCTGTCCCGAGATGCTCCCCATTCTGGCCCGCCACGGCATCCGCTGGTTCGCCACCGACGAAGCCATCCTGGCCCGCTCCCTGGGGGTGGGAATTGAGCGCGACCCCTATGGCCACGTCAACAACCCCCACCTGCTCTACCAACCCTACACGGTCTCATTCAATCTCCAACCTCCCCTGGCCTACCCGCCAGCCCGCCCTGGCTCGCGCCAGCCCTGGTCCCGTCTCGGTCCCAGGACGGGGCGGGCCGGGGGGCAGGCAATCTCCAATCTCCCTCTGGTTGCCATCTTCCGCGATCACACGCTGTCGGATCGTATCGGCTTCGTTTACCAGAGCATGCCGGGCCGGGACGCCGCCGAAGATATGCTCCACCGGTTGCGCGTCATCCGTGAGCGGCTGAACGACCCCAACCATCCTTACCTGGTCTCCATCATTCTCGACGGCGAAAACTGCTGGGAAAGTTACCCCGACTACGGCGACCCCTTCCTGCATCATCTCTACCGGCGGCTGACCGAGGAGAAACATATCCAGACTGTCACCGTCTCGGAATACCTGGAGCAGTTCCCGCCCCGGGAGACGATCCACCACCTGGCGACCGGTTCGTGGATCAACGGGGATCTGGAGACCTGGATCGGTGAGACCGAGCAGAATCGGGCGTGGGAGGTGTTGGGCCGGGTGCGGGATGAACTGGTTGGCTGGCAAAATGCCATCACCGGCGCCGGTTTCGACGTGTTGGAAACGGCGTGGCGACAAATCTACATCGCCGAGGGGAGCGACTGGTTCTGGTGGTATTACAGTCGCAATGTGAGCGGCCAGGACGACCTCTTCGACCGCGCCTTCCGCGAGCACCTGTCGGGCGTCTATTTTGCCATTGGCCGGCCGGTACCTCCATGGCTGACAGAGCCCATCCAGGGTCTCACCGCACGCCGGGCTGGGCATCGCCCCACCAGCGGCTATATTGCGCCCCACCTGGTGGGGAGCGACGAAGCCAGCCTGGGGTGGACCGGCGCTGGCTTTTTGGAACCAGGTGATTCCAGCGGCGCTATGCAGCGTGCCGAAGCGGGCGTGCTGCGCCGCCTCTACTTCGGCTACAGTCCCACCTGCCTTTACTTCCGGCTGGAAGCACGGTCAGCCATCGGCCCCTACGACGTGAGCCTTTTCTTGCGGGTCGAGGCCGAGGAGGCCGAGCAGCTTGTGTTTCCGGCTCTGGAGGGCGAATTTCCCCCCACCCCATTTGGTGCCAATTGGCGAGTGGACCTGGTGTCTGGCTCTGCCATTGCCCTGAAGCGGCTCGGCGAAGGGGGAAGCTGGCAGCCTGTAGATCCTTCCAAAGCGGAACCCCCCACAGGAGAAATCGAGAGCGCGGCTGGGGAACGCGCGTGGGAGGTCTGCCTGCCTCTCAGCGCCTTTGGCCTGCGGCTGGGGGGAACGCCAGGGGTGGCGGGGGCGCTGGCTCGTGATGGCCATCTCGTCGAATCCATCCCGTCTAACACCTTGCACCCCTTTACCCTGACCGAAAGAGGATAGCGTGAAGTCACTACGTCTGATTGCAGGCGACAGCTCCCCTCTGGTAAAAATCGGCCTATTGTTGAGAAAAAGCCTGCGCATTCTGGCCTGGCGCTTGCGTCATCACGGCCTGTGGGTGGTATTCACCTGGGCCTGGACTCGCATCTATCTGTGGACCGTGGGCCGGCCGGTATTGCGCTATTGCCCGATAACCCCCCAAGTCTACGTGGGCGGGCAGATGAATGCCCGGGGCTGGCGCTGGCTGGCGGCGCAGGGCCTCACCGCCGACGTGAACATGCGGAGCGAGTTCGACGATGCTGCCCATGGCATCGCCCCTGACGCCTACCTGTGGCTCCCGACTCACGATGACCATGCTCCTACCCTCGAGCAGCTTCACACGGGCGTGGCTTTCATGCGTCAGATTGTCGAACAGGGGGGGAAGGTCTACGTGCATTGTGGCAGTGGCGTTGGCCGTGCCCCGACCATGGCCGCCGCCTATCTGGTCAGCACCGGCCTGAGCGTAGACCAGGCCTGGGCGCTCATCCGCAAAACC
>JAHELX010000804.1 GCA_024643945.1 Anaerolineales bacterium | reverse complement strand
GGGTAACGGCCCAAAGTTCCGGCCAGAATCTCGCGGCGTAGAATCTCTTCAGTGGCCAGATCGATTTGCCCGGCATTGGGCATGGCCACGATCAGGTCGGCATAGAGGGCAAACAGCAACTCGTAGGATTTAGTCAGGTCAGCGCGGATTGCTTCGGCCTGGGCCTCCCACTCTGGCACCAGGCTGACGCCATAGCCCCGGCGCGCCACGCGGTACTTAACGACCAGCCAATTGATACGTGCCTGGACGATACTGATTTGTACCGATAGCTGAGTTGTCGCCGCAAGTTGGGAGTCAAAATATGGCAGCTTGGCCTGATCTTCAGCTATCAGTGCTTCTCTGAGGGCGGTCACAAGTTGTTCTGGAGCGCGGCCTCCACGCTCAACCAAACTGGTGACCAGCGCTTGGGCTGCTTCCCAGCGCGCTGCTTCTGCCTGTTGCACTTCCAACGACATAAGCGGCGGTTGGGCCACTGGCAAAACAGGCGATGCTTCGGCCACAGTTACTATTGGAAAGGGCTCGGCGCTCTGCTCAAGACTGAGACGCGCCCGTTCTCGGTCGCCAATGGCCTGATAGCCTTGATGCAGGCGTTGAAATAGGTTACGCCGGGTTGCCGCTTGCAGATACGGACTCACCGTAGCAATATTGTAGGCCTGATCAAAGTAAAGTTGGGCCAGTCCAAACTCTTCCAGGTCGGCCAGCCCTTCGCCCGCCAGGACAAAAGTATCGGCTCGCACTGTATCGGGCAGATCAGGGCTAAGCGTAGCGATTGTTCCCGCCAACCGGTAAGAGGTGACAGCCTGTTCAGTCCGATGATCGTTGCGGTAGCGATTTGCCAGCAATAGGAAATCGCCAGCGCTCTCCCGGTCTCCAATTGACGGACTGAAGACCAAAATGGCAAAGGCGGTATCTGCTCGTGCTTGGGTCAGAGCTTTGCCGACCAGGTCGCCATCCGACACACCACCCAAACCGGCCACAGCCAACGCCGGATCTATGCTACCGGCATCCACCAACGTAAGCGGGTCTTGCCGTTCAGGGACGTCGAATGGCTGCTCACGTAACAAAAAGAAAGCCCCTAGCGATATAGCAGCCACCACTACCAATAGCACAGTGACAATGACCAGAGCAATCAATCCCCAGTTTCTCAAAGAAGACCTATCCCCCGAAGAGATATGGAGGTGGGTAGATGTCGCTCGCATAGCATCTCCGCTTTGCCCATGTTAAGTATACCATAAATTTCACATTATGTCCACATGCATTTACATATCGACATATCGTTCGATGACTGCATTCGTCCATTGATCGGCCAGCCACGTCTCGAAGGCCTTTTGCCGGACGTAGAGGAGCATCTCTGGCGAAAGAGGCTTGTTTGGTTCGCGCGCCTCTACTTTGATGATGTGATATCCTTGTTCGCTCTCGACAACACCGCTGATCTCGCCCGGTTGCAGAGCAAAGGCTGTCTCCACGACCTGAGGTGGCATCAAAGGAACGTCACGGGGGAACCAGCCCATGTCTCCACCGTTAGCAGCAGTACCCACGTCCTCCGAAGATTGCTGCGCCAAGGCGGCAAAGTTAGCGCCACTCTTTAATTCGTCAAGCAGCGCCTGTGCCTTGGCTGGATCAGATGTCCGGATGTGCCGGGCATGTACCTGCTCGGCAGTGGTCGGCACCGAGGCGGTGATATGTTCTATCATCTTGCTGGCAAGCAATTGGGATCGCTGTGTCTGCCGAAATTCCTCCATCGTCATGTTGTTGTCGACCAGCCATTGATTGAAGGATTCCTGGCCCTGTCCCAGGGCAATGCTCTCTTGCACCGTCGCTTCCAATTCATCTTCCGATACCCCAATGCCGGCAGCGGCTGCAGCCTGCTCGATAATGGCCTGCTCAATTAATCCGTTGAGAACGTTCTGTCGAACCTGGGCCAATTGAGCCTGCCCTTCGTCACCCTCCAGGATGAGGCCCTGGTCAATGAGGGCCTGTTCGGTCTGCGCAACCTGCTTCTGGTACACGTCCAGGAGGATAGGCTGCCCATTGACCCGGGCCGCCAGGGGCTGACCATCTTGAGTCGAACCTCCCCCAGTCTCAGCAGGCGCTGGGGCAATGGTGGGGGTCGGAGGGGGAGGTGTATCGGCGGAGCCAGAATCTTGGACAGTTGGCACCATGATGACCGATTCAGTGGCTGGCGCTGTCGGCTGCGAAGTTCCACACCCACCCAGCAGGGAAATCAAGGCAAAGATGAGGCCCACCAGGAACCTGCTGTCACTCCACACCGATGGAGTCGTCATTTGTCGGCGGCTGAGCCGTCCACCCGGCTGTGGCTGGTGGACGACGGTTGGAGGCTGCGTAACAGATGGCATTAAAATACACCTCGGCGACGACAATAATTTACAATAACCTAAGCAATGGGGGGATTATACACCGGACAAGCGGATTCGTGCAACTGATCGCCAACCAGGAAACCGAGAAGAGACGGGGGCTTTGGGGAGGCAAGAGGACTCTCAACGGGTTTGCCTTCAACCAAACATCTGGCTCAAACTTGGGACACAGCCCCAAACCTGGGACATAGCCCCAAACCTGGGACATAGCCCCAAACCTGGGACACAGCCCCAAACCTGGGACATAGCATGGAGAAGCCCCGCCTACCGGCGGGGCCTCAGAAAAATAATGATCATCGCCTGAGATAAATTATGGTTACAGGTTACTGACAATGTTACTGAACACGTTACCGACAACCGGGCCCAGGAGCAACAGGATGGCGATGACCACGATGGCCACGAGCACGAGGATCAACGCGTACTCAACCAAACCCTGGCCCTTCTCACGCGGAAGGAATAACATTTTAGCGATACCTCCTTTCCTCAGAAAGTCACAAGATCAGCCTAACGTCGTCCCTTGTGCATCTTCATTCTAACATCTAACCTGGCGTCAAACCATAGGGATTTAGTACTAGTCGGGCGAAATTTACGCTGTCTTTACGCAAAGTAGCTGTTCACCCTCGCGCAGGTTCAAGCAAACGCCAAGCAGAAACCATTACTACGCCCGGCAATTCAGACGCAGAATGCCCGCTAAAT
>JAHELX010000803.1 GCA_024643945.1 Anaerolineales bacterium | reverse complement strand
TAATCCATCCATCAAATGATAGACAGGAATGACAAAACTCAGTCGCCGTTGAACTTGAGGCGGACTGGCAGCGGGCCAGAGCGGAGCAGCATAGCCAGCGTACGGGCGTCGTCGAGGGTGATGTCACCGGTCAGTTCAATGTTGCCCTGGCGGTCTATCAGGGGGGTACGCAGGATGGGACAGTTAACAACCCGGCTGTCGACGACCAGGCATAGATAATAGCCGCGCAACTCAGCAGTGTGAGTGGCCAGCCGGGCGTCGCCGGCCCGGGTAAGGGTGAATTCAATAACAGGGCGGCCATCTTCTCCCAGTTGGGCCTCTGCCGTCTCGAAGTCTGCACTGGTTAGTACCGCCTGGTATACGCCCTGATTGGGAATGGCGTGGAGGCCGGTCTTCACGATGCCACCAGTGGTCAGAAATTGAGCGCCGCCGTCCACCAGCTCTACCTGGCCGACGCGACTGGCTTCGGCTATTACAATGGAGGGCTCGGCATCCAGCGGCAAGGAGACAACGAGCCGGTTGCCCTCGATGGTAAGCTGGGTACCGGACTGCGGATAAGCGGAGAGGCGTTGTTTCAGCACTTTGCTGGCAGCCTCTATCTCTTCCTGGCTGGCCGATTGGGCTGCCTCAAACGTCATAACTGCTGGCATCATCTTGGCGGTGGAAAGTCGTACATTAGTCAGGGCTATGTATAGCAGAACCAAGGCCATTACCAGAGTGGGCACATAGAGTCTGGCAAACTTGCGACTCATCATTGCTACCATCTCCCTCTCTACTGTTTCCCCTATGGTCCAGATCTGCGTCACCGAAAGACAAAAGGCGCAGAAGTTCGTAGAGAATCTCGAAGCGCTCATTTGAATGAGTGCTTTAAACGAACACCTCTGCGCCTCAGCGCGCGGCATCTTCCTTGATGAAATTGTTCAATCTGATATTATTATACAACAGGTGGAGGGAGTTGTGACCCGTACCATGTTCCTGTTGACCCTCAAAATTGGGGAAGCGAAGGAGGGGCGACGGGTTTCCGTCAGGTTGGGGAACTTATTCGACGATGATCTTTTCGTCTATGAGCTTCTGCTCCACCAGATTGCCTTTAGGAACGAAGCAAAAATGCTGGGCTTTGAGCTGGAATTCCACGTCTATCATAGCTCGGCCGGCCCGGTTCTTTTCGATGGTGAAGACTACCCAGTCACGGTAGCCCTCGCTTTTATAGGGGTTGAAGGCCACGTGATCCTTCGACAAGATGTGAAACTTGTTGTTCATGATGATCGCGATGTCGCATTCGTAGTCGAGAGCCGAACTGCCCCGCAGGTGATAGAGATGTAGTCGTTTGCTTTTTAGACCCTCCCGGTCGGCGGCGACGATTGCCAGAACTGGGATGTTGAGCGTCATCGCAATATCTTTAAGACCTTCGACTACGATCGTGACTTTCTCCGCCTCGTCGGTAGCTCGTTCGGGGTAAATGGCGACCTTTTGCAGATAATCGATGAAGAGCGTTACCTTACCATCGGTGACCTCAACCATCTGGCGCACCATATCACGAATGGCATTCAGTGTGGTAACCGCTGGGCTGGCTTTCATCAGAATCAAGCGGTCGGCATAACGATTTATCGTCTCCAAGGCTTTGGTTGTTTTAGGGTGTTGCGCCAAAATTTGGTAAAGGCCGACGTTGCCATCGTGCCGTACCCACTCCCGAGCGCGTTTGGAGACCACAATGTTGTGCAAGTCTTTGAGGCGAAGGCCTGTCGTGGTGCCCTCGATCAAGCCGCCGTCAACGCTTTCCAGGCACATAAGACGATTTAGCAAGTGAACCTCGCTGTGCTCGTAGGAGATGTAAAAGGCGTAAGTGGCCTCGTTGAGCGCCAGGTTACGTGCCATCTGCAAGGCGGTGATCGTTTTGCCAATACCCTGAGGGCCGCCCAGCAATACCAGCTCTGTCCTGCGCAGGCCGCCGCCAATGATCCGATCAATTTGGTCAAAGCCAGTTGGAATGGGCAAGTATTCATCAAGCTCACCCTGGACGACCATCCGATCAGCTTCTTTAAGAACTTGGCTGAGGGTGCGAGGTGCGTGCCCCCCCCGCCTCGATCCCAAACCTTTGGGACTTTGAGACTGGTTTGAAACGTTCATAGCTAGCCGCCTGCGGCGAATTTGTGTTCAGGAACTACCTGGTAGAGCCCTACTCACTCTGCATTATACCAAACCTGGATATCATCTGACAACTGATGCGGTAGTCAAAAGGTCCCGGAACCCGGCGATGGTTTGATCAAAAAGGAGCTTTTGGTGGTGTTTGATGGTAATTTAAGCTTTAATTGACAAATCAGGCCTTGTAAATCTCTGGCTTGAGCACACCTACGAAGGGGAGATTGCGGTAGATCTCGCCAAAATCCAGGCCATAACCGATGACGAATTTGTTGGGAATGTTGAACCCGACATAGTCAATGGGGATGTCTACTTCGCGGCGCTCTTGCTTGTTGAGCAGCGTGCAAATGTGTAAACTGGCCGGAGCCCGCTCGTACAGGATGCGGGTCAGGTAATCCAACGTATGGCCGGTGTCGATGATGTCTTCTACGATGAGTACATTTCGCCCCTCAATCGGTTTATCCAGGTCTTTCAAAATGCGCACCACACCGCTGCTCTCGGTCGAAGCACCGTAGCTGGATGTGGCCATGAAATCTATCGAGTGTGGGATGGTCAATTCACGCATCAGGTCTACCAGGAAGACTATTCCTCCCTTCAAAACGCAAACCAGGAGCAGGTCTTTACCCTCATAATCACGCGAGATTTCTTGGGCCAGCTCGTGGGTGCGTTGGCGAATTTGCTCCTCGCTGATGAGAATCTCAGCCACGTCATCCAAAAGCATTCATAGGCCTCCTGCATGCACTTAATGATCTACTATAGTCCAATCCGAGTAGTCCGTCAAAATCCCAGAAGGCAGTAGACGGGGAGGCCAATCAAAATTCGGGGAAGGCCTCTCGCACCTGATCGAGCACGGTCCGGTCAGGGGCGAGGACGATAAATACCTGATCGCCAGCACGGGCCAGGAAGGTGGCTCGTCCTTCGTACTCCCATAT
>JAHELX010000802.1 GCA_024643945.1 Anaerolineales bacterium | reverse complement strand
CAAATTTTCTTTCTTGTTCTGTCCGCCGGCTGTGCCTCGGTCGGAACCACCACGCCAACCACGCCGCCCATCGCGCCGACCATGACCTTGATGCCGCCGACCCCCACCAGCTTATTACCCACCAGTATGCCACCTCTACCAATTGATAATGTGGTTGGGTTGATCGCCTATACTTCTGACCAAGATGGGGATTTCGAGATCTGGGTGATGAACGCTGATGGTAGTGACCAGTACAAACTTACGGACAATAACGCAATGGATAGTTCACCGGCCTGGTCGCCGGATGGCAGTCAAATCGCATTCATCACAAACCGCGATGGCAACGACGAAGTCTATGTGATGAATGCCGATGGCAGTAATGTCCGGCGCTTGACCCAGACCACCGATGCCAGTGAAAGTTTTCCAGCTTGGTCTCCGGATGGAATGCAGATCAGTTTTGATTCAGACCGGGGTGGCAACTGGGATATTTACGTGATGGCAAGCGACGGGGCTGACCCGCGCCGCTTGACCGATTCTCCCGGCGACGATTGGATCAGTTCATGGTCACCGGATGGCAGTCAGATCGTCTTCGAGAGCAAGCGCGATGGGAATTACGAAATCTATGTGATGGATTCCGACGGCAGCGACCAGCGGCGGCTGACGATCAATCAGACCCACGATGGATTCCCGACCTGGTCGCCAGACGGGACGCAGATCGCCTTCATGTCGCGGCGGGACGGGAATTACGAAATCTACACGATGAATGCAGACGAGACCAACCAGCGGCGAGTGACCGACAACCCGGCTGAAGATTCCGATCCCGCCTGGTCTCCTGATGGAGAATGGCTGGCCTTCGTTTCGCAGCGGGATGGGAACGATGAAATCTACATCATGAAGGCCAACGGCAGCAGCGCTCGCCAGTTGACCGACAATGGAGCCCAGAATTGGTCTCCCGCCTGGCAGCCTTCTGGCGCGGCCATCGCCCGCACGAACACATGGATCAGAACATTCGAGGGACCCAACTACGGCGCATTCTTCGATATCGTTCTCACGCAGGATGGAAACATCCTCGCAGTCGGCGCGACGAATCATTTGCACATGCCGCCATATTCGGGAGACGCCCTCTTCATGAAATTGACCCTTGATGGTGATGTGCTTTGGGAGCGAACCTGGGGTGGAGGCGGATATGAACAGGCGGATTCGGTTGTGCTGGCTGGGGATGGAGGGTACTACATCTTTGGCGAAACAGATTCTTATGGCGCTGGCGACCGGGACTTCTTTCTTCTCAAAATTACCAAAGATGGCGCTGAGGAATGGTTCGAAACATACGGCAGAACGCGCAGGGAGTGGCCGTACGGGATGCTCCACCTGTCGAACGGGGAACTGCTGATCTACGGATTCACCGAATCCATCGGAGGAGGAAGGGATGAATATGCCATTCGTGTGACGCAGGATGGCGATATTATCTGGGAGTACACCGTCGAAAGCCCCGGGGAGGAACTCGTGCTGGATGCTCTCGAGACTCCGGAAGGCGATCTCGTTCTCGCTGTGAGTGTCGAGGAAGATGGCAAACTGGTGAAACTCGAAGCCGATGGCAGCATTCAGTGGGCGCATCGCTACGAACTCGCTGGCTGGCAGTTCGCCTCCCAGGTCGCCCAGACCGAGGACGGCGGATTCCTCCTGGCCGGTTTCTCGATGAGCAGCTCACTCCAGCAGGCAGATACCTGGCTCGCCCATTGCACCTCGACCGGTGAACTGGAATGGGAGACTTCCTTCGGTGATTCGACCTTCGATGATTATGCCAATTCCCTGATTCGCCTCAGCGATGGAACCTATCTGATTGGCGCAATTGCGAACGGTGTCCTGCTCAGCCGCGTCGACGAAGATGGCAATGTTCTGTGGAGGCGATCCCTGCTTGAGCAGCGGACTGTTTACGGCAGCATGGCTCTGACAGAACTCGAGGATGGAGGTTACCTCGTTGCTGGTCTGATCCAACTCATCAGTGGCCGCTCCTACGACGCGATCCTTCTGCGGACCGACGGCGAAGGGCGGGTCGGAGATTGAGCGAAATGTTCCGCGCTATGAGGAGATGTGGCCCCGTTTATGCCGGTGGCTCGATGTGTTTGCCGCCTAACAACGGGTTTCAGGCGACGTTGCTCCGCTGTCGAAGTGACGGCAATTTTCGTCATGCTGTGCTATCTGATCGGATCGTGGTGTTAGCCGCCGGCGGCGCGCCTGAACTCAAGCGTTCAGCGGACGCTTCGCTCCGTTTCACTTCGCTTGCCTCCGCCGCCCCGTTAGGCGGGTGAGGATTGACCCTCAGACGTGATTATTTACGCAAAAAGATAGGATATCTATATCAATGATAGAATGTATTACTCACTATGGTCATAAAAAACTACTTCCTAAAGATAAACTTACATTTCGTCCCTCCGTTTACGCCATCATCGTTGATCATGGAAAGGTTCTGCTGCTCAATACCCGCCATACTGGAACATACTCTTTACCAGGGGGAGGGATTGACATTGGAGAGCCGCTTGAAGTGGCACTCAAGCGAGAAGTCAGAGAAGAAACTGGGCTTGAGATTGAGGTAGTCAAATTTCATCGGTTCGAGGAACAGTTTTTTTACTATGACCCCTTGGATGTGGCCTTTCATAGTTTCCTCTTTTTCTATGTTTGCCGACCTAAAACGTTTGAAGTATGCGCGGATAGCGAGGTAGATGACGGAGAAGTAGAAAAACCGCGATGGGTCGAAGTGGAAGGGCTACAAGTAGAAGATTTTCATAATCACGGTCAGTTAATCCTTGAGACGTTACATTCTATATAGGATGAGATTTGCCAGCGGTTTCTATAGGTGCTTTAATTCAGCCGCTTGATAGGCGGAGGCGAGCATCAGCGAGCCGCAGGCTGGCAAGCGGATCGGGCCGACCAGTCTCAGGCTCGCAAGCGGCCTTCGACTGGCGGCTCATCCGCTGCGCCGTTAGGCAGAACTGAAGGAGTCTGGATAACGATGATTCAGTACGCGGGGCGTAGGGATCCACGTTTCGTGGCTATCCACCGCGGCGGCCTGCTCGATGCGCCGCGCCACCGCTTG
>JAHELX010000801.1 GCA_024643945.1 Anaerolineales bacterium | reverse complement strand
CCCAGGGAAAAGAGGTCGGTCGGATCGCACACGGGCAATGATGGACGCCCCAAGCGATTTGAGGTGCGCCCTGACGGCCGGCAGGGCCGGGTCGCCAGCCCCGGGGGGTCTGGTTTCTGGTAGGGTAAAGAAGGCGAGAAGGAGCCCGGCGACAGTGATGGCGGCGCAAACCAGCAGCGCCGGACGAAAACCCAGGGCATCGGTTAACAGGCCGCCCAATACCGGGCTAAAGGAAAGCCCCAGCAGATACGATAGCTGATACAGGCCGATCACCCGCCCCCGGTCATGATCGCCGGCCATGTCGAGCGCCATGGTGAATCCCCCGACGTTGATCAGAGACCAGGCAATGCCCCACAGCAACCGGCCCGCCAACCAATGAGAAGCGTTGCGGGCGACCGCATAGCTGGCAGTGGAGAGAATACCCAGCAGAAGCCCCAGAAGGAAGAGACGTCGTCGCCCCCACCGATCATAGAGCCGGCCAGCGATGGGGTTGCCGGGAATGCGGACGACACGATTGATGCCCAACAACACACCCACCAAGCCCAGGCTGATGCCGACCGTACTGGCCTGGGTGGGCAGCACGGCATACAATGTCTGGTCACCGGGGAGGGAGAGGCTGACTGCTATGCCGAGAGGAACGAGCAAACGTGCTTGTCGCCGGCTGAGAATCATGACCGACACCCTGTCGCCATCAATACTCGACCAGGGTGTTACTCTGAGCATGCGCTGCAAGTATCCGGGCCAGGTCCGGCGCGTTGTCAGTGGTGATGCGATCTACGCCAACGGCCACTAATTGTCGGGCCAGTTCAACGTCGGCCGGACGGTCGGGGTTCAGCGTCCAGGCATCCACCTGCGTCCCTCGCCCATGCAGATCGGCAATCCAGTCAAAGCCTTCCGCCAGGGCGCTGGCCAGCAGCTTAGCCCGAACGTACCAGATGGCGCCTGATGGCGCTTGCGCCCACAACGCATCGGCGCGTGCGGCCAGGTAATCGGCCGCTTCCCCCCAGCGCTGGATTGCCAGAGGATGGTCATCCCAATAGCCATAGGCTCCATGCCGAAAAGGAGGCGCTGGAAGCCCGTGCTCTTCCCCTTGATGGGGACTCAGATCCAGGTAGAGCATAGGGTCAAAGCCTAAGGGCAGGCTGGGGTCGAGGGCGCGCAGACGACGCAGCGCCCAATCGGCCCCGCTAGTGACACGCACGCGATCTTTGACTGGTTGTAGCGCAGCTACCAGGCGTGACAACTCGCTGTCGTCTAAAGGCGTGTGAGCCTTCAAATCAAGCTGCAATTCGACGGAATAGGGGTGACGGGAGACCAAGTCTAATGCCTGGCTTAACAGCCCCACCGGTTCGTCGGTAACAGCCCCCCGCCAGGTAAGGAATAGGCCGCTGACTTGTTCGGCTGTATGAGTAACTATCGGGCCGGAGCCGGTTGTGCCATGTTCCAACAATCTGTCGTGCAGCAAGAGGAAATCGTCGCCGGACAGAGGGGAGATGTCCATTTCGACGGCGCGGGCACCGGCGTCCAGACATGCCTTCAGGCCTCGAATTGAGTTGGGGGGATAAAAATAGCCCCGGTTGGCAGCGTGGTGAATTAGCAGAACGGGTGAATTCATCTTTGAATTACCTGCCGTCCGCCAGCAGGGCTTCCACGTCGGCCAGGGTGCCGCGCCAGGGACCAGGATGTTCTTGCTTGAGGGTAGTGACGGTAGCGGCCAGGCGTGTCGCCTCTTCAGCCGAGGCGGTGAGGCGCCGGCCTAGATAGGTGGCAAAGCAGGTGTCACCGCGGCCGGTGCGCCCGGCCAGGGAGCGCGGAGTGAAGGGAGCCTGATGGATTTGCCCGTCGGCGCAAACGGTGACCCCCGACGATTGGGTGAGGACGACCTCCTGCGGACCGTACCGGGCCAGGCGGCGGGCAGCCGCCACCATGTCAGTTAGACCGGTCAGCAGTTCGGCCTCAGCGCGATCCACTTTCAAGTAAGTCACGTGCGAGAGACCTTCCTCCATGTCAGACCACTGGCGGAAGACCAGGTTCCCGTTCTCTCGCACGCGGACGAAACCTTGAATGTCAATGGCAACCGGGCCGCGCTTTGCCAGCGACTTGAGCAATGGCAAGTCTACCTCCCCCGCGATGATGGAGGCCACCAGGTAGATGCGAGCCGACAGGTCGGGGATATCTTGAGCCTGGAAGGGACCAGCGAAGCCGATAGGCTTGCAAATGCGTCGCTCCATATCGGCCGAATCGTAAATGTTCTCGATACCCGAAGTTTCCGGGGCTGGCGTCGCAAAGACTTGTATTCCCGCTTGTTTTAGCTCCTCCAAACGGGGAAAATCATCAAGGTGCAGACGAGTGACGACCGCCACGCGTACGCCCAGGCGGTGCAGGGCTACACTCCCGTAGTAGACGGCTCCCCCGGAGGCGATTTCTCCGTGACCGTCAACCACCAGCCGGTCTTTGGCGAAGTGGCCGATCATCATGATGTCGAAGTGGGTGTCTGAAGTCAGTTGCCTGTCACCTCTTCGTCCATGTGCTCGTTTGATGATATGGCCTGACGAGCAATAGAAGTGAGTAAATGTAGCATCTCCAGTTCGGTTTGTCAACCTGGGGAGATGCCCTTAACGGCCTGCAAGCTTCTAACTTGCGGGCCGTTAAAGGCGATGCGGCATAGCCTCGCTACCTGCCGTTACGCTGATCAAAAAACTTCTCTTCGGCAACGGTGAGAGCGCGGTCAAAGATGTCCAGCCCCTCATCAGCAATCTCTTGAGAGATATTGAGGGCGGGCATAAAACGGATGGTGCTGACACCGCACGGCAGCAGCAGCAGGCCGCGCTCAAAAGCGGCTTGGAGTAAGTCTTTCAAAACGTGGCGGGCCGGCTCTTTGGTCGCCCGATCCGTTACCAGTTCCATACCGACCATCAATCCTTTGCCCCGCACATCACCGATGGTGGGGTGACGCTCTATCATCTGGCGTACCTGCTGGCGGAAATACTCGCCCATGCGGGCGGCGTTTTCTATCATCCCATCCTCAACCAGGCGCAGCGTGGTGAGGGCGGCCGCCATACAAAGGGGGTTGCCGCCG
>JAHELX010000800.1 GCA_024643945.1 Anaerolineales bacterium | reverse complement strand
TCGCAGTTGCCGCCGGCGACGACCAGATCGGCATGTGCCTGCTGGGCACGCCGGCTGAACTCACGCGCCAGGGCCGTCTTACCACTGCCGGCTTCGCCGGTGATGAAGACCACCTGCCCCCGACCGGTCAGGGTTATGCCCAGGAACTCGTCCAGCCGGGCCAACTCACGCTCGCGAGCTACGAAGCGGGCAGGGAAGATGGAGGGCAGCGGGACAGAGGAGGGCAAGGGGGGGCCAGGTGGCTGAGGATATGAGAGCCTCTCCAGCACTTCTGCAACGTTGCTCCCTGGCGTCACCACTGGCAGGAGGGAGACCCGGTTGGCTTTTATGGCCTCGTACAGGGTGATCGTCTCCGCCGAAGGAGACACCCCCAGTTCCTCTCCCAGAACCCGCACACACTCGTGATATTGACGCAGCGCAGCCGCCGCCTGCCCGGTCCAGACATATAACTGCATTAATTGGCGCTGGGCCGGCTCGTGCAAAGGGTCGAGCGCCAGCCAACGCCGCGCGTAGGGGATGGCTAACTCGAACTCGCTCCGGGCACTGTGCCCGCGCACCAGCCGCTCCAGCACCCCCGCCAGGTCACGGCGCAGACCCTCCCTTTGAAAGAACTGCCACTCGTCAAAGTCGGGACAGTCCGGCAGCGTAAAGCCGGCCAGAAAATCATCTCGATAGAGCTTCGCCGCCTGGCTCAGGGAGGATAGGCAGGCAGAGCACACCTCATGGGCCGGGTGGTCATGCATCTCGCCGGTTAGCAGCAAGCGCCGGAACTCGTCCACATCCAGCCAAAGCCCCGGGCTGCGTACCAGGCTGAAGCTCTCCCGGTTGGCCGCTACCCACTCTTTGCCCAGGCTGTCCTTCAACGTCCAGATACTACGGCGCAGGTTAGCATGAGCGCGAGCCTGGGTGTAGTCCGGCCAGAACAAGGTGGCCAGCGCCTCGCGGCTATGGGCTTCGCCTGTCAGCGCCAGGTAGGCCAGCAGGGCGACAGCCTTGCGGCGCCCCACCTGAAGCGGCGCGCCATCCTGCTCCAGACGGGGCGAACCGAGCAACCACAGCCTTAGACTGGACATGATAACACCTCGGTACAATTGTAAGCCAAATTGGTGGAAAAGTACAAGCGCTGGCGCTGTCTGCAACGCTGTCTGCAACGACTCTGCAACGACCAGCGGCTATACTGTAAGAAAAAGAAGGAGAGTGAAAATGTTTGTTACCTGGAGAGATTATACGGTAAAGCAAGAACAGCATCTGGACCACCTGCGCCAGGCGGAGAAGCGACGCCTGATCAAGCAAGTGACGGCAGATTGCGAAGAATCGGGTAGCTGGCAAGCGGTCAAAGGGCTGGTATTGGGGATAATCAAGAGAAAACCGGTCAGAGATCAGGTTCCCTGTGGGGAGCCGCCTCGCCTTGTAAAAGAAGCAGTGTAAGCTGCCGCACAGAGTGCGGGAGGACCGCCCAAACCGGAGCAAATGGCAGTGATGCAAGCCCTTCAGATAAGACTAGCCATGGCGGGGCGCGCAGGCGCGGTCCTGTTGGCGATTGCCATCATCGGAATGGCTGGGGCCCGATTCATCTAAGCCCACATTTCGCTGTGGATCAGCGGCGATTGCGGTTACGTGGTGGATTCCCAAAATCTCTTTGCTCATTTTGGACTTCAACTCCATCGAGCGAATCAAGGTACATTTCGTCAATGTAGCACCAACCCCAATCCTCGCCCGGTTGGAACGACTTCATGATTGGATGGCCGGTCTCGTGAAAGTGCTTGGTCGCGTGCTTATTCTTCGAAGAATCACAGCAGCCTACGTGGCCACAGATCATGCAAATACGCAAGTGTACCCAGGTGTCCCCCATGGCCAGGCACTCTTCGCAGCCGTCGGCGCTGGGGGTGACATTTCGAATCTGATCTAAATGTGTACATTCTTTAGCCATGATACTTTCTCTATCCTCTCTTTAACTACATAATAGTGTAGCATGGAAGAGGCCGATTGTCTTTAAGAGAAGATAGAGGAAGTCTTAAGTTAACCTTAAGCTCACTTTTTCGGTGCCGACCAACCCCATACCCGCATACATCTCCCCCATGAAACTGGATGGGATCCTGGCCAATATCCTTGCCTCACGCAGTCCAACTTCCCTGGTCAGGGTCAGGAATCCCACCTCGTCCAGCGGGTAAGGAACGGCAAAGTTCCCCCGAGTTGCGTTGTATTCTACCAGAATCAGCCGCCCCCCTGGCTTCAGCAAATCCACAAGCCGGATCAGGACCGGCCTCTTATGCTTGACGAAGTGGAGTGAGTTGGCCATGACCAGGCCGTCCAACGGGGGCAGCGACAATGAGCGCGTAAAATCGGCCAGGATGGGGTGGATCGAGGCCTCAGGATAGCCCTCGGCGAAGTTCTGCATCAGGGCTTTCAAGGCACGCCGGTTTCTGTCCACGGCATAGATCTCACTCCCTGGCTGGAGCAGGGTATGCAAAGCAGCGGTGAAGATACCATCCCCGCAACCCACATCGGCCCAGGTGCCACCCGCATCCTCGGCGCCTCCCCGGAGCAAGGTGCGGGCTTTTTCAATACGACGCGCTTCGCGCCTGGCCCAAATGCTCAAGCTGTCCTCCAAATCCCGTCGCCTGGTCGCTTATCCCGCCATTATCCTGGCAGGTCATTGCCAGCTTACAGCAGCGCCTTATTCAACCGGTTCAAGCCATCGTTCACCTTGGTCCCCAGGTGAAAGCGAATTACGCGGCGTCCGGCGCCTTTCAACGCCTGTCGATCGCCCAGGGCTTGAGCCACTTTGAGCAGGCCGAAGGTGACAGACGAGCCAGGTAATCCGGCTTCGTCAGGAATCGGCGCGTCTCGAAGATCGTCAGCGGTGAACTGGATGAAAAGGCCATGACCTGCGTCACCCTTGTGCAGTTGCCCCGTAGAATGCAGATAGCGCGGCCCGTAGCCGACCGTCGTCGCCAAATGGAATCTATCGCGCACCCGGGCAGACAGCGATCGCAGGGCTGAGTTGACTTCAACCGTCGGCGGAAGATAGGCCTGCAGGGCGACGTAAGCGCCCGGTTGACCCTGCTTGAGGAAGGCGATG
>JAHELX010000799.1 GCA_024643945.1 Anaerolineales bacterium | reverse complement strand
GGAACGCCCGGGGGTAAAGGCAGTCATCCAGGGACAGGCTGGGGCTACGTATTACCGGCAGCCAGGTGGGCAGGAACTGGTAGTCGGCTACGCGCCGGTGGTCGGGCCGGGCTGGGGGTTGATCGTGCAAGAGCCATGGGAGGCGCTGATCGCGCCGGTGATGCGCCTCTCCCTGATGGCGCCGCTGACTGTGGTGGTGGCGGCCCTGATGTCGGGGCTGGCCATCACCTTCGGCCTGCGCTACGTGGTGCGTCCCTTACAGGCACTGGATCGGGAGGCAACGCGCGTCGCCTGGGGCGATTTCTCGGCGGTAAGTGAGCCAGTGGGGGGGGTGCAGGAGATTGAGGATCTACGGCGCACCCTGGAAGGCATGGCCGGTCAAATCCAGCATTACCAATCGGGGATGCGAGACTACATCGCCGCTGTGACTACGGCTCAGGAAGAAGAACGCAAACGGCTGGCGCGGGAATTACACGACGAGACCGTCCAGTCGCTGATCGCTCTAGGCCATCGGGTGGAGATGGTTCAGAAGGCGTTGGACAAAGACCCGGCCCAAGCCCGGCAGCGGCTGGCGGAGTTGAGGGAGCTGGCCGGGGACATCCAGGCAGAAGTACGTCGCTTCAGCCGGGCGTTGCGCCCGCTCTATCTGGAGGACTTGGGCTTTGTGCCGGCGTTGGAGATGCTGGCCCAGGAGATGGGGCGCGGAGAGGGACTGGAGGTGTCGGTCGAGGTCAGGGGTGAAGTACGTCGCCTGGCCCCCGACCTGGAGTTGACCGCTTACCGCGTGGCTCAAGAGGGATTGAGTAACGTCGCCCGGCACGCTGAGGCGCATACTGCCTGGCTGACCATCCTCTTCGCCGAGAACGGGCTGACGCTGCGGGTGCGCGATGACGGCCGCGGTTTCAAGCCGCCCGTCAACCCGGCCGACCTGACGCACGCCGGCCACTTTGGACTGATGGGCATCCGCGAACGGGCGCTGCTCTTGGGCGGCTGGATGGAGATCCACTCCAGGCCCGATGAGGGAACGACGTTAGAAGTATTTCTGCCGGTGAAGGGTACGCTCACTCAGCGGTCACGCCCCAACCGGCAGGGTGAAAGAGAAGGTTGAACCCACGCCTACCCGACTCTCGGCCCAGATGCAGCCGCCGTGGGCCTCGACGATTTGCCGGGCGATGGCCAGCCCCAGCCCCGACCCCCCGCTGGCCCGTGCCCGGGACTTGTCGGCCCGGTAAAAACGCTCGAAAACACAGGGCAAATCCTCGGGAGGGACACCCTGGCCGGTGTCGGCCACAGAGAAGAGGAGCAGGGGGGCAAAGGAGCATCTCCTCTTCTCCCCCGCCCCTCCGATCCTCTGCTCTTCAGCCGATACCAGTCTGGCCGCGACGGTCACTCGACCGCCGGCCGGAGTATAGCGCAGCGCGTTGGATAGCAAATTCATGAGCACCTGGCTCAGCCGTTGCGCGTCACCATAGACAGGAGGCAACTCGGGCGATAAGTCTGTGGCCAGGCTCACTTCTTGCTCGGCAGCCCGAGCGCGGAAGCTCTCGGCAGCCCGAAGGGCCAGATCGGCCGCGTCCACCAGCTCCCGCTCCAGGTGTAGCTGACCAGCTTCGGCCAGAGCCAGGTCGCGCAGGTCATCCACCAGGCGACTCAGGACCAGCGTCTCCTCGTGGACCGATTCCACATTCTCCAGATTGAGCTCATACATGCCGTCCAGAATCGCCTCAAGACTTCCGCGAACCAGGCTCAAAGGCGTGCGCAGTTCGTGGGCGATGTCAGCCACCATATGGCGACGCAGAGTTTCGGCCATGTCCAGGGAATCGGTCATCGTATTGAAAGCCCGAGCCAGACGGCCGATCTCGTCATCGGTACGCGCCGCCACCCGCTGCTTCAAGTCACCGGCAGCAATGGCTTCGGCTGCCTGGGTGAGATCCCGAACCGGGGCCGTGATGTGGAAAAGAAAGAGGGAACCCAGGCCCAACGCCACCCCCCCCACCGCAATCGCCGACAGCAAAACCGCCAGGTTCACCGAACGTAAGAAGTCCTGGTCCAACGGGTTGAGGACTGGCTCGACCATTGAGCCGACCAGGATGGTGCCCACCCGCTGGCCTGCCGCCACAACCGGCGTGCCGGCCGCCGCCTTCTGGTCGGGGTAGTGCTGGCCTACCAGCACACCGGCCGAGTCGGCGATGACGACTCCGCGCACGTCGGCCAACACCACCCGGTCCATCACTGATCCGCTCCCCCGCATGGCATCCACCATCCCCTGCATGATGTCCGGTCCCATGCCGTGGCCCATCATCCCCGCCATCATCCTATCCATGATCTCGGCCTGGACCGCGGGCCCGTTGGAGAGCAATGCCTCCACCCCCTGCCAGCTTCCCTGCCCGGCGTAGTAGTCAGCCAGCACCGCCGCCAGACTTTGGGCTTGAATGATGTCGTTGGTAAGGACCAAACGTCGAAACTGAGTAGCCGTGGCCAGGTTGACGACGAGGAACGTCACCAGCGCGCCGGTAACCACAATGATCCCCAAGATACCCATCAATTTGAGGCGTAAACTAGGTCGCATCGCCTGCCTCCAGCTCGGCCAACTTGTAGCCGACTCCGCGCACGGTGAGGATGTAGCGCGGGTTGCGCGAATCGTCGCCCAGGGCACGCCGCAAGTTCTTGATGTGAGCATCGACGGTACGTTCGTAACCTTCAAAGGCCTCGCCCTGAACCGCTTCCAACAGTTGCATTCGGGTGAAGACCTGACCCGGGCGTTGGGCCAACACCGTCAGCAGGTCAAACTGGGCGGTAGTGAGTTCAATGCGGCGCCCGGCCAGGCTGGCCTCTCGCCGTCCCAGGTCCAGCGCCAAATCGCCGGCCGTAATCACCTGGCGTCGGACCGGAGCGGCCTGGCCCGGCTGGGGCTGCGCCACCCGACGCAGGACAGCCCGCACCCGGGCCACCATCTCGCGTGGGCTGAAGGGCTTGACCACGTAATCGTCGGCGCCTAACTCCAGGCCGATGAGCCGGTCCAGCTCCTCGCTCCGGGCGGTGAGCATGATGATGGGCACATTGGAGGTCCGGCGTACGGTCC
>JAHELX010000798.1 GCA_024643945.1 Anaerolineales bacterium | reverse complement strand
CGCCAGCACATCGAGCACCGGGAAGACAGGTAATAGGTAACGAGTGCGCTTGTGGGCACCCAGCGACATCCCTGCCAGGTAGAACACTACGAAGGCCAACAATACCAGTACCTCACCCCGCCGGGACCACGTGGGGGAGTCTTTTTGATATACTTTAACCAACCAAACCAACGCACCCACCAAGCCAATTAAGGTCCAAGGGGTCATACGCCACAGAAATACGACAACATAGAACAAAGGCCCTGGGTCCTGCCCCACCACCGTCTTTCCCAGAAAGTAAAGCTCTTGGAACTCAGGGTCGGTGGCGTGTGTGGAAGCATAGTCGGCGATCAACCTGAACGCGGCGCCCGGATCCACCCACATGGCCGGCCAGATCAAAGCAAAGGCCAGTACAGCCATGAGTAGCCAGAACAGTCCAGTTGGTATCATCTGGCGTAACGACCGCTCCCAACCTTCGCTCCGCCCATGGACCAGCCAATAGCCAGCGATAGCCAATCCAACAAATCCAATGAGCAACAAGTTTTGACTCTTGGTCGAAAAGGCCAGCCCCCCCAAGATGCCCGACAACGCCAGCCAGCGCCACTGCCGCTGGCGAAAGTAGAGTAGCAGGGTTATCACGGTCAACCCCACAAACTCTGCCGACAGCGCCTCAACGCGCGCCACCCTCGACTCGCTGAGTAAGAAGGGATCCAGAGCCAGCAAAAGGCCCGCTACCAACCCAATACGTTCCCCAAACAGGCGCCGAACCAGCAGATACAGCCAAACTACCAGGGCGCCGTTCACGAGCCCCAGCAGCAGGCGCCGCTGTGCCAGAAATGCCTCACGGCTCCACTCGTGGAATACCAGGTATACCCCGGCATCGCCGATCCATCCGCCCTGAACCAGCGAACGCCGCGCCATTTCAAGTCCCAGATTAACGAATTGCACCCAGAAGAAGGGCAGTCCCGGGTAGGCGGTGATCGCCGTCCCCCCCCAGTCTCGCGCCAGCACAGCCCGGGTGAACTGCTCTGTCCATTCCCACAGATGCTCTTCATCGACGATTCGAAATACCCCCAGACTCAGCACGCGTGGTATAACAGCCAGCCCAATAACCAACGCTATTAACCACCGCCGGTCCGAAAACACCCTTCTCGTGGGTTGAGGCCATGTTGCAGACGTCCTAAACTTTTGTATCTTTTTAAGCATCTTGATAGTTTTTGCCCTAAGCGTTGGATAATGTTAAAATCGCCGTCAATTGGCACCATTCTTTAAGGTGCAAATGGTTACAGAAAGGCTAAATGAGGTTGCCGATACCGTCCCTGAATGTGAGAAGTCAAGTTGCCGTCAAACTGCGTCGCCCAACCGTGCTAATTCTATTGGGCATCCTGGTTGGTTTGATATGGCTGCGCACATTTCATCCCTTGCTACTCCCTATGTTCCACGACGAAGGACTCCACATTTCGCGAGCGCAGCGTGCACTGATTGAACACACCCTTCTCATGGGTACCGAAGGTGGCAAGTACCTCCAGGTGTGGCTGCTTGCGCTTGTTCTGCCATTTACCAAGGAGCCGCTGCTGGCCGCCCGCGGCCTGTCGGCACTTATTGGGCTTCTGGGCGGTATCGGCTGCTATTTGTTAGCGAGCAATTTATACAAGCGTGACGATATTGCACTCGTAGCCACGGCTTTCTATGCCGTCGCGCCATATCCGCTCTTCTTCGACCGTATGGCATTGGCCGACGGGTTGCTGAGCGCCCTGGCGATCTGGAGTCTGCTGCTCAGCCTGATCGTCGTGCGCCAGAGACGATGGTGGCAAGCGATCGGCCTGGGCTTGTGCCTGGGCTTGGCCGCAGCTACCAAACTGAACGGAGTTCTCTTCTTGATTTTTCCTGTGCTGGCAACCTGGCTGTGGCGGGACAAGCGCCCTCTACGCCGTCTCCTCTCTCTATTGCTCGTGGCCTGGCTGGTGGCCATACCGTGGCTGCTACCCTCATTACTTGATTTCGTCCCCCAGTACAAATCTACCATCGCCCGTTCGTGGATAGACTCAGAAGCAGATGGAATCTCACATCTGAGTCGGCTGGGACAAAATATCGAGGTTATCACCCAAACCCTGTGGATTTACTTTACACCACCCTTTCTATTGCTGGCCCTGGCCGAAGCAGTGCGAAGTCTGCGGCGGAGGGACAAACCCACCTGGTTGCTAGCGCTGGCAGCGCTGGTCACCCTGACCTTTTTCTTCCTGACGGCAAGCGCAGAGAAGTTTTACCCGCGCTACATCCTGCCAGCCTTCCCTTTTCTACTGATTATGGCCGCACGTAGCCTGGTAGCTCTGGCCAACTGGCTCCGGGATCACCTGCTACGGACAACACCCCAACTCCAACCAGGACTGCTGGCCGGACTGGCACTGCTGATTAGCCTGCCTGCGCTGTGGTTCGATTATCTGCTCCTCACCAATCCACCCCGTGTGCCCTGGTTGCCCCTCGACCGCTGGCAATATATCGATGGTTGGCCTGCCGGCTATGGGGTGACAGATGCCACTGCTTACTTGCGCGAACAGGCCAATGAGCTAGGATTAATCATCGTCGTTAAGCGAGCTACCAGCGAGATGCGTACTGGCGTCTGGGTCCATTACCTGAAGCAGTCCAATATCATCTTCGAGGCAATCAACTTCAAGCACGCTGACCCGCAGGAGCTCATCCAGGCGTTGCACAACGCGCCAGCCCCAGTCTTCGTGGCACTGGACCGCCCCTTTGAAGATCGTTACGCTGCCGACTTCACTGAAGGCCCCTATGCGCCCTACAGCACATTAGTCGCCACCTTCCCGCGCCCCGGCGACGCCAGCCGCATCGAGGTTTACCGGCTCACGCCCCAACCCTAGCGGTTGTTCCTCCGGCCAGGCATAGACGACGAACACCTGGTTGCGATAGGCCTCTGGCCAGGGGATTGTCTGCGACTGCCGCCCCACGACATAGTCAAAAGGGTAAAGATCGTGCAAAGCTATTAGCCCTTCGACCGAGAAGTCATTCAGTTCTGTATTCTCGTCCGGGTCTACTACCCCAGCTACCGCCAACGCCTGCATGCGGCGATCCCACTCCAGTGCATA
>JAHELX010000138.1 GCA_024643945.1 Anaerolineales bacterium | reverse complement strand
TTTAGCGGTGTAAGATGAGCCAAGGAACGTGTTATATTCGGGGTGAGTGCGGACCTGGTAAGCGTTCCCAGTTTATTTTCTGAAACTCCATTAGCTTGCCACGGTGCCGTAAAGCAGGCCAAAGCCCGCACTCCGAGTGAGCCTATTGAAAGCGAGGGGTAAGTGTGGTATACTCAAAATGAAGGAGTCCGCTGCGACCAAGGGGCTTTCCCGACCTGATAGCACTCTGACCTTTTACAACCACATCACCGGGCACAACTCCATTTCCCTTTACGAACGCCACCTGGTCGAACGGGCGGCGTTTTACTTTATTCGAGTAAGACACCCTCCAAGTAACAGGCTGCATGATGAATACCAAGTACTTCTACTACATTTCCAAAACAAAAGTATTAAGCCAGTTCCGCTACTCAAAGCTGGCAGTTCCAAAAATTACTCCAAAGATCGATGTAGCTGGTATTGGAATTGAAGCTGAAATTGGCTCGCAAGCTAGAGAGAACCTGGTTAAAGACACTTTATCTCTTCTCAGATTGATGACGAGGAGGAAACTAATCAGAGACCTGGCACAGAACTCGGCGATTGATACGAGAAGCTTTTGGCACGACGAGGGTAGCTGGTTCAATGGACTATACCTGTTCAGTGCCGAGGTAGAGCTGGCCACGTATTTCCTCTGGAAGGCCTACCAAGACGCCATAATTCTTCTGGTTGGCTCGCCATTGAACATCTTGGGAGAAAGGATAGTACGAGATGGGGTACGCTTGCCGGGAACAGGGGGAGTATGTAACGAGGTCCACAGGTTTGTTGATAAGATCATTGGACCTGATGAAATTGTTTTAGCAGCCGATAACCGCTATAAAGGCCATCCATACTTCACAAGGCGCAAACTGCCCGGTGCGACATACGAAATGGCGAATGGTGCCGAATTCGCAGAGACGTTTGAGTTCCTTCGTCCTCCACCAAGGGCACTTTCTCTTGGCATTCTGTGCATGAAATATCTGGTCAATTTACCCCAAAGCGAGATTGACACAGTATTTAAACTCTTTCACAGGTATGATTTGGAACATCCCAAAGATCTTCTCGATTGGGGTCTGGTGCTTAGTAGTGTCTCAAGACAAGGGATCATCAATCAGATGAGGCTTGAGAGAACTAGAACAGTGTTCGTAGGTTCGCCCATCTATACCGCAATACTATGAGTGCCATATCCGCCAGTTGCCAATGGGTGCTCTCTGCAACGGTCTCAGCCTTGACTGGCCCCTGAAGCTGACTCAGAATGATGTCCCAAATCGGTGACGCTCGCTGGGGTTTGTCCGAAATTTTAGGCCATGAAGACTTCCGAAGTCTCGCATACTTCGGAAGTCTGTCCTAAAATCCTGGACGCACCCGCTTGCTGAAATTTATTGAAAGCCGGGCGTCAATCTGATATAATGATCTTGCGAGCAAAGCATTAGCAACATGTCTCAAATAGCAAAGCTCGCGCGCGCCTGGCAACCAGGCCTTTGAATCGCCTCCCAAGTGATAAAAGGAGAAAAACGTATGCCCGTCAGATTGGGACTGTCCGAAGTGTTTATTCTCTTATCTTGTTTCATAGTCTTCATTGTCGTAGCAGGGGTGTTGGCTGTGTTGTTGTTGCGATCCAGGCCAACAGCCAGCGCGGCTAAAAAGCGTTACGACGAAGACCTACCACAAGTAATGACCGTCGATGAAGTCGCCACGCTGCTGCGTGTGGATGCTGACGTGGTAGAGGAACTGATCCAGGACGGCAGGCTGCCGGCAGTGAAAGTAGGACAGGAGTGGCGCATTAGTAGGACCCACGTCATCGCCTTTATCAACGCTGATTAGAATTTGGTGTATTCAAAATGGGTTGGTAAGGGCAGGCCTTCCCCACCCACGGTCCCGAGCGAAGCCCCCCCATGGGGCTGCACAGGGGAAAGGGGACCTGCGGGTGCGCCTGCCCTGGGCACCCGCAAGGGTAATGGTCATAAGTTAAGGTTCTTTAAAAACTGTCAAATCCCAGTGGCAGAGCCGAGATGGCTTCGCAAAGTTGCCGGACGACGCAGTATGTCTATCATGTAGGGATGGCAAATATAGATCCTCGGCGCAAACGCGCCACGCTTAATCCTGATCACGCTCGGCAACGGCAGGCACCAGCACCCGCCGACGAAGAAATCGAACGCCGTCTGGAGGAACTGCTAAAACCAGCCGTGTATGCCGAGTTGGGGTACTACCGGCAGTTGGGTTTGCGCAACCGCTTGCTCACCTTACCGGTCATGGTCTCTGTGGTGTTGGCCATGATTTGGCGACGCGTTCCCGGCGTATGCACCCTGCAACGGATGCTGGCGGAAGAGCGGATCCTGTGGACGGAACCGACGGCCGTCTCTCAGCCGGCGCTGTCGAATCGGTTTCTCACATTTCCGGCCGTCTTGTTCGAGCGGGTGCTGTACCGGGTGATTACTCGCTTACCCGAACGCTATCGGCAACGCAGCCGGCCCGAGCTACCCCTGGTCCAGGCCCTGCAAGGCCGCTTTGCTGCCTTTTGGGCGGTGGACGGCACGACCCTGACGGCCCTGTTCCGCAAGCTGCAGAGCCTGCAAGCCGCCCCGGATGCGCCGCTGGCCGGTCATCTGGTGGCCGTGGTCGATCTGATCAGCCATCTGCCGGCTAAGCTGTGGTTCTTCGAGGAGCCGAGCACGAATGATAAAGTGGCGATCCCGGATCTGCTGGCCTGGCTTGTGCCCAACAGTCTGATTGTGTTTGATATGGGCTACTTCAGTTTTCCTTTCTTCGACGCCCTCACCGAAGCCAAGTGTTGGTTTGTGACCCGGTTGCGCAACAAGACCAGTTACCAGGTACAACGCGTGCTGATCGATCGACCGCATTTCAAGGAAAGCATCGTTCAGTTGGGCAAGTATCGCTCTAATCCTTCCAAGTACCCGGTGCGCCTGATTGAAGTCTACCTGGGCAAGCAGTGGTATCGCTACATTACGAACGTCTTGGAGCCCAAGCAGTTGAGCGCCATGGAAGTGATTGCGGTCTACGGCTGCCGTTGGCACATCGAAACCACCTTCTTGCTCGTCAAGCGCTTGCTCAATCTGGCCTATCTGTGGGTGGGTAGCCTGAACGGGGTCCAGTTGCAGGTCTGGGCAACCTTTCTATTCTATGCCATCCTGATTGATCTGTGTGACGAAATTGCCGACCACCTTCACCTGCCGCTGGATCGGATCTCGGTTGAGATGGTCTATCGTAGCTTGTACTTCTACCACACCGCCGTCAGTCAGGGTTATAGCCAAGGCGCGGCCGAGTACCTGGCCGAGAAGGCCGACCGCCTGGGCATCGTCAAGCGTCAGCGGCCGCGAGCTGGGCCACCTTTGGAAGAACAGGTGCGTCGGGCTCTGCTAACTTCGCCGCCACGACCTGCGTCTTGATCCGGGACCCGCTCGGATTGGCTTGATATTGGACCTGCTCAGATTTGACAGATGTTAAAGAACCTTAACTTATGACCATTAGTATTGGGATGGCCCCTACTGGTTGGGGTGCGTTCGGATTTCGGGGCAGACCCTCCCGGAGCAAAGCCCCCCCACGGGGCAGGTTTTGACTGAACAAGCTGTGATCTTAAGCAACAACCTGCCCCGTGGGGGGCTTCGCTCGGGAGGATGTGTCGCCCCCAAAAATGAACGCACTCTGCTGGTTGTGATTGCTTGCGAACCCTGGTAATCACATGTTATAATATACGCAAACATCATTAACGAGTGAATCAAAGAGTGAGGCTATCAATTTGATTCGACCATTTTGTCTGCGTGATGTAGGGCTGGTGAACCGCCTCCAACGCGAGGGCGTGTCACTAGATCTGGAAACATCTCTGACCCGCCCGCGCTCGCCGCTTACCACGGCCATGGTCTCTTTGCTTCTCCTTCCTCGAACGAGCGCTTCTACTTACATCATCAACCATAAGGAGGAGAACGGGCACTTATTGGGTTTGGCCCAGATGCGGCGACGTCCAGGCCGTCCGGAGCACGTGATCGTTTTCATCGCGCCGGCGCTGACATCAGGAAACGGGGCGCATGCCATTTGGCAGCGCTTGCTAACTCATTTATGTGTGAAAGCAGGGGAACGAGGCGGCCAACGACTTTATGCCGGCCTCCCGGCTGACGGCGAAGAATATCAGATCTTTCGACACGTAGGATTTACGACTTACGCACAGGAAGACGTGTTCCATTTAACGGCGAACAATTCACACACGAAGGACATTGAACCATTGCCGTTACGTCGCCAGCGAGGTCGCGATAGCTGGGGATTACAACAACTCTACGGGATAATCACGCCCCGGGCTGTGCAAAATGCCGAGGGGTCGGCCCAGGCGCAGTGGGAGTTGAGCGGGCGTGGATGGGGATCCTATCCAAGTCGCCGGGGCTACGTGTGGGAAAACAGAGGCGAGATTTGGGCCGCGCTTCAGACTCGTTCCATCCGGGCTGGTCACTGGCTGCGTATGCTCCTCCATCCGGATGCGCTGGATCAGGCCGACGCCCTGGTGGCGGCTGCACTCGCGCGCACGCATTGCGCGCCCGGCCAAAAACTGTACTGCGCTGTACGAACCTATGAAGCGGGGCTGCCCTCAGCGCTGACGGCTTGGGGATTTCAACTGGCGGGAAGTCAAACCCTGGTGGTGAAGCATACGACTGTTTGGGCACGCGAACCGGCCGCTCAAGCGGTTCAGGCGCTCGAAGGACGCGCTGAGAGCGCCACCCCATCGGCCGTACCACAATCGCAAATCCTGTCGGCTCAGCATAAGCAGCCCAATGGTCGTCATCACCAGGATAACCTCAAGGCACTGCTTTGAACCTTAAATGCTAACAACGAAGGTAAATCGATGTCCTATGCAATTTAAAATCACTGATGATCTGGCAGCTCTCTTGAATGTGCTACCTGTCCACGTAAGGAATGCATTGAAGCAAGCTAATCGGGGAGACGAGTTGCTTGAGGTCGTGCTCGACTTGGGGCGCAAGCCCGAGGCCCGTTTCACAGATGGAGAGTTAACGCTTAGCGAAACAGAAGTAACGCGTGATGATATAGACTACGTAGTGGAACGCATTGGCCAATTTACCGACGATAATCGCGCCGGCATTGAACGCACCCTGCACCGTATCTCAGCCATCCGCAATCGTCAGGGCGACATCGTGGGGTTAACTTGCCGTGTAGGACGGGCGGTCTACGGCACCATTGACATTATCCAGGACATCATCGAGTCGGGTCAAAACATCTTGCTGCTGGGTCGGCCAGGAGTAGGGAAAACCACCCTCTTGCGCGAAGCCGCCCGCGTCCTGGCCGAAAAGAAACGCGTGATCGTGGTAGATACCTCCAACGAGATAGCTGGCGATGGGGATATCCCCCATCCAGCCATTGGGCGGGCGCGGCGTATGCAGGTAGCCACCCCCAGCCTCCAACACGAGGTGATGATCGAGGCAGTGGAAAATCACATGCCAGAGGTGGTCATCATTGACGAGATCGGACGTGAGCTAGAAGCGGAAGCGGCCCGCACCATTGCCGAGCGAGGAGTGCAATTGGTAGGCACCGCTCACGGCAACACGCTCGACAACTTGCTGATGAACCCGACCCTTTGCGACCTGGTAGGCGGCATTGACAGTGTGACCTTGTCGGACGAGGAAGCACGCCGTCGGGGCACACAAAAGACGGTACTGGAACGCAAAGCGCCTCCTACCTTCGACCTATTGGTAGAGATTCAAGACCGGCAGACGGTCGCCATTCATCACGACGTAGCCCGTGCCGTGGACGCTTTCCTGCGGGGCCGCTCCATGTCCGCCGAAATCCGCTACCGGGACGAAAGAGGCAAGGTCCAGGTCGAAGCGGTTACTTTAAGCAAGCCGGAACCTACCGAAATCCCTGGCGAACCGAAAAGGCGTGAGCCTGAGGACCTGCCGCCAGCTCGCAAAGCGGTCCGTGTGTATCCCTATGGCATTAGCCAAAACCGATTGCGTCAAGCGGCCAATAGCCTGCACTTGCCGCTGCACCTGGTAGATGACGTACATAATGCCAACGTATTGATGACGCTCAAGAGTTTCTATCGCAAGCGACCGCAGCCTATTGCCGAGGCTGAACGACTGGGAGTGCCGGTCTACGTGCTGCGATCTAATACCGTCAACCAGATGGAATCCAGCCTGGCAGACATTTTTGCGCTGAACAACGACGAGGTAGATCCCTTTGCCGTAGCCATGCGCGAGACGCAAGATGCCATTCGCAAAGTGTTGGCCGGGGCGCGCTCGGTGGAGCTGTCTCCGCAGGCGGCCGGCATCCGTCGCCATCAGCACGAAATGGCTCGCCAGTTCAACCTCATCTCACACAGCCGGGGTCGTGAGCCACAACGCCGGGTACGCATCTACCGGGAGTAGCGATGAGCCTATTCATTACGTTTGAAGGACCAGACGGCAGCGGCAAGACCACACAAATCGAGCTTTTAGCAGAGCACCTGCGGGAATTGGGTCACGACGTGCTCATCACTCGTGAGCCAGGTGGCACGTCCATCGGCGACCAGATTCGGGTCATGCTACACGACGTTAAAAACGTCGAAATGACCCGGCAGACCGAATTTTTACTCTACTCTGCTTCTCGGGCTCAGATCGTGCGGCAGGTGCTTCGGCCTCATCTGGCGCGCGGCGGTACCATATTATGCGATCGCTTCGCCGACTCCAGTATGGCCTACCAGGGATATGGCCGGGAACTGGACTTGGAAGCTATAGGCTTTATTACACAATTTGCTACAGGCGGCCTTGTGCCCCAACTGACCATTTACCTCGACCTGCCGGTGGAAGTGGGAATTGAACGAAAACAGGCTGCCCACGTAGCTCAGGCCGGGGAGTGGAATCGCCTCGACCAGCAAACCCTGGACTTCCACCGCCGGGTTCGCCAGGGCTACCTGAAGATGGCTCAGGCCGAACCCGAGCGCTGGCTGGTGGTCGATGCCATGCAATCCATTGCCGACACGCAGGCGTCCATCCGTATGCGACTAGAGCCTTTGCTTTCGGAAGTCGGAAAGGTGACCCTCAAATGAAATTGATTATAAGCATCATCAACAGCGAAGATTCCCGGCCGCTCATTGATGCTTTGATGCGGCACGGCCATCGAGCGACCGTCATCAGCACGACGGGTGGGTTTCTACGCGAGGGGAATGCCACTATTTTTGTCGGCACAAAAGACGAAAAAGTCAACGAAGTGCTGGAAATCATCCACGAAAACTGTCACACCCGCACCCAACACGTAAACCCCCTGCCGCCGGTGATGGAACCGGGCGAAATGTATCTGCCCACCCCTATCGAAGTAGAGGTGGGCGGGGCTACCGTCTTTGTGATCAACGTCGATCGCTTCGAACGATATTGAGCTGGTCAGGTCACAAATCATCGGCCGAAAAGTCGTCGCCGTCATCGCCGGCCAGGTCCGGCATTGTCCGCTCGATCTCTTCCGGGGACTCGCCGGCTTCCAGCCGATCCGCCACCTCTTCAAATTCAGGCCCTATGTCTTCGCCAACCTCGTCGCTCATTTTGCGCATCCAGCGAGCGATAGAGCGCGGGTCATTTTCATCCAGGTCGCCCAGGTTGGCCGGATCGGCCAGGTCTTCCATGCGGCTCTCCTCTGAACGGATGACACGCACTTTCGACACCAGGCGGGTGAGCTTCTCGCCGCCGCAGCGGGGACAGCGGGCTGTGCCAGTCTCGGCCTCAGAAAACGTGCGCCACCAGATACTCACCCGTCGCCGGCAATCGTGACAGCGATACTCGTAGATAGGCATTGACCTGATTCCCCTCCTGAGGGCAAAATTTCACTTTTCGACACGAACTACGGCTGATTTAGGGCCGGCCCCTTATACCGTGTTTGCTTTGTCACTTGATGCTTTTGTAAGGACGCAAACACGTCCTGCAACCGGTTGAGCACGCTTTTGCTCCATGATCTTAGGATTGGCTTCTAAAATTATATCGGTGAAGGAATTTAGCAGGTCAATCCTCTCCTCGAGGGAAAGCGATTGAAACCAACGGGCCTTGGCTTCGAGAGTTTCATCACTGCGATGGTGGGATACTCTTTTGTCCATAAACGACTCGCTTGATAACTACGGAGTATGTAAAGACAACCCAATTTTACACCAATTTGGCCGGAAGACCAACCCCAATTAAACATCATCCTTCCACCTCCATCACTTTCACTCCTACACGCCGAGCTATCTCCGTCAACTTCCTATCCAACGAGACCAATGGTGCATTGTACTTCACCCCACAGCGTATCAAGTAGGCATCATAAGCATTTATGTCAAGTTCCGCCGCAATTCGCAAGCTCTCATTGAGCTCTACCTCCGCAATACGGATCGGGGATATGATGATAGATCTCTATTGCCCTGAGAGCTTGGTGCAAAGTAATCCGTTTGCGCTTCAGCGTTGCCGAAAAAGAGAATCAGTTCCTCATGAAGATGAGTCCAGACGTCATCAGACGTGGGAGGCAATGTTGAGTATGGTGCTGATCAAAAGCAGCACCGCGTAGATGAACCATAGTGGTCGCTGGATGTTTCCGAGCGGCCACCAGTAGAACATCAAGCTGGACAGGTACAACAGGACATATGGGATGAAGACCGGAAAGAAGATTGGGGATCGCCATGGCACCGGACGGGCTATGTCGACGACGTACCCAAATACTGCCCAGGCCGCGTAGAGGAATCCCGCCAGCCAGAGGTACCACGGCTTACCGCCGATGAAGAGCACCAAGCTAACAATGACTGCCGGCACAGCCAATGCATACACAATCCAACCCCACTGCATGGCCGTGTCAAACTTCCACTTCCTTAAAGCAAAGAAGCCCAACAATACGATCTGTATGAAGAAGGCGGTAAATACAAAGAGTCTATCGTAGCGATCCAATCCGGACATTCCATCCTCCCCAGCAGATCAGGACCCCAAGTTCGGTAGCCCCTCCAGTTAAAGCTGCGCCTCTGGCTACGGTGGTTAGCCCTTACCCAGCAGAGACTTTCACTCTGCCCCGTGCGGGGACGGTGCAAGAAACGCCAACCAAGCTTGGCGCACCAACGGTGTGGCTCACCTGCCGCCGGGATGGCAGGACTCCAAATTCATGGTAGCACAGAACTTTGCAAATCGCGCCAGCATACCCACGCCCGAGGCGGTCAGGTGCAGCCGGTGTTGTGCGACCTTGACCTCCCCGGTCACGCTCAATGTGGAAAACACCTACGCTCCTGATGCTTAGGAGACCGTCTCCTTCAGCACATCGGCGATAGCCGTGGCCCAGGAAGTGATGGCATCCCAATCCCGAAACTCGCCGAGAGGCGCTTTGACGTTCTTGATCATCCATTTCTCGACCAGGTTCAGCTTCTTCGGGTCCAGCGCCCCGTGGAAGACGGCAATGTCTCGGGGGTGAATGTCAGCTACCCTTGCGAAGGTTGCGAATAACCTTGCTAACAGGGCAGTTTTCGGTAGGCCAAGGCATTTTCGCTCTGAAAACCCGCACCAAACCTTCGCAAGGGTTATCTGGCCTGAGTAGTTACCTTTTCGGCACGAACTACGGCTGATTTAGGGCAGGCCCCTTATACCGTGTTTGCTTCGTCACTTGATGCTATTGTAAGGACGCAAACACGTCCTGCAACCGGTTGAGCACGCTTTTGCTCCATGATCTTAGGATTGGCTTCTAAAATTATATCGGTGAAGGAATTTAGCAGGTCAATCCTCTCCTCGAGGGAAAGCGATTGAAACCAACGGGCCTTGGCTTCGAGAGTTTCATCACTGCGATGGTGGGATACTCTTTTGTCCATAAACGACTCGCTTGATAACTACGGAGTATGTAAAGACAACCCAATTTTACACCAATTTGGCCGGAAGACCAACCCCAATTAAACATCATCCTTCCACCTCCATCACTTTCACTCCTACACGCCGAGCTATCTCCGTCAACTTCCTATCCAACGAGACCAATGGTGCATTGTACTTCACCCCACAGCGTATCAAGTAGGCATCATAAGCATTTATGTCAAGTTCCGCCGCAATTCGCAAGCTCTCATTGAGCTCTACCTCCGCAATACGGATCGGGGATATGATGATAGATCTCTATTGCCCTGAGAGCTTGGTGCAAAGTAATCCGTTTGCGCTTCAGCGTTGCCGAAAAAGAGAATCAGTTCCTCATGAAGATGAGTCCAGACGTCATCAGACGTGGGAGGCAATGTTGAGTATGGTGCTGATCAAAAGCAGCACCGCGTAGATGAACCATAGTGGTCGCTGGATGTTTCCGAGCGGCCACCAGTAGAACATCAAGCTGGACAGGTACAACAGGACATATGGGATGAAGACCGGAAAGAAGATTGGGGATCGCCATGGCACCGGACGGGCTATGTCGACGACGTACCCAAATACTGCCCAGGCCGCGTAGAGGAATCCCGCCAGCCAGAGGTACCACGGCTTACCGCCGATGAAGAGCACCAAGCTAACAATGACTGCCGGCACAGCCAATGCATACACAATCCAACCCCACTGCATGGCCGTGTCAAACTTCCACTTCCTTAAAGCAAAGAAGCCCAACAATACGATCTGTATGAAGAAGGCGGTAAATACAAAGAGTCTATCGTAGCGATCCAATCCGGACATTCCATCCTCCCCAGCAGATCAGGACCCCAAGTTCGGTAGCCCCTCCAGTTAAAGCTGCGCCTCTGGCTACGGTGGTTAGCCCTTACCCAGCAGAGACTTTCACTCTGCCCCGTGCGGGGACGGTGCAAGAAACGCCAACCAAGCTTGGCGCACCAACGGTGTGGCTCACCTGCCGCCGGGATGGCAGGACTCCAAATTCATGGTAGCACAGAACTTTGCAAATCGCGCCAGCATACCCACGCCCGAGGCGGTCAGGTGCAGCCGGTGTTGTGCGACCTTGACCTCCCCGGTCACGCTCAATGTGGAAAACACCTACGCTCCTGATGCTTAGGAGACCGTCTCCTTCAGCACATCGGCGATAGCCGTGGCCCAGGAAGTGATGGCATCCCAATCCCGAAACTCGCCGAGAGGCGCTTTGACGTTCTTGATCATCCATTTCTCGACCAGGTTCAGCTTCTTCGGGTCCAGCGCCCCGTGGAAGACGGCAATGTCTCGGGGGTGAATGTCAGCTACCCTTGCGAAGGTTGCGAATAACCTTGCTAACAGGGCAGTTTTCGGTAGGCCAAGGCATTTTCGCTCTGAAAACCCGCACCAAACCTTCGCAAGGGTTATCTGGCCTGAGTAGTTACCTTTTCGGCACGAACTACGGCTGATTTAGGGCAGGCCCCTTATACCGTGTTTGCTTCGTCACTTGATGCTATTGTAAGGACGCAAACAC
Source organism: Anaerolineales bacterium (assembly GCA_024643945.1). The sequence continues at coordinate 177 of JAHELX010000138.1, read as the reverse complement.
GTCCTGCAACCGGTTGAGCACGCTTTTGCTCCATGATCTTAGGATTGGCTTCTAAAATTATATCGGTGAAGGAATTTAGCAGGTCAATCCTCTCCTCCAGGGAAAGCGATTGAAACCAACGGGCCTTGGCTTCGAGAGTTTCATCACTGCGATGGTGGGATACTCTTTTGTCCATAA
>JAHELX010000797.1:786-3087 GCA_024643945.1 Anaerolineales bacterium | reverse complement strand
CCTACATGTATGGCATGATCGATGGACCACGCCAGTGCAACCCGCAGGTTATCGTGTTCTATTTCCAGGCGATTCAACCAGACGCCCTGCTCGGTCCCGTATATATTCGGTTCGGCCTCTTCCGCCAGCCCCAGGAAGAAGTGGGCGTGACGCTGGCGTACTGCCTCTTCCTCTGCCTCTCCCGCGGCGGCCAGTCGTTCCAGTGCATACTCTCGAATCGTATCCAACATGCCGAAGCGGGGTTCATCCCCCAGATCGGACTGTTTGAGCAGATTCTTATCCAGCAGGGACTCCAATCCTTTCAGCGCGTCCATCCCCACTGCCTCGGCTGCCTCCAACGTGCATCCACCCGAGAAAACCGCCAAGCGCCTGAACAGGGTCTGCTCTTCCACCTCCAGCAGGTCATAGCTCCAGTCAATGGTGTCACGCAAGGTTCGCTGCCTGGCGGGCCAGTCTCTGGCTCCGCCGGTGAGAAAACCCAGACGGTCACTCAACTGGGCCAGTATCCTCTGCGGGGGTAGCACTCTGGCGCGCGCCGCCGCCAACTCAATCGCCAACGGCAGGCCATCGACTCGGGCGCAGATCTCTGCCACGGCCGGTGCATTTTCAGCCGTAAGCGCAAAAGCGGCCTTAACCGCCCTGGCCCTTTCGACGAACAACTGCACAGCTTCATACTCCGCCAGGCGCTCGATGGGCGGCAAGTGATTCGGGTCGGGCACGCGAAGGGGCGGAACCGGATAGTCCCACTCGCCGTCCAGCCGTAATAGGGCCCGGCTGGTCGCCAGTGCTTTCAGCCTGGGGGCGACGGCCAGCAGGTCTGTCACCAGCGGAGCGGCTGGTAGCAGGTGCTCGAAGCTGTCCAGCAATAACAGCAACTCTTTGTCCTTCAAGTAGTCTTTCAGGCGTTCCCAGGTGGACCTGTCCCCTGTTTCGCGCACGCCCAATGTTTCTGCGATAGCCCCGCCAACCAGCGCCGGGTCACGGATTGAGGCAAGATCGACGAAAAACACGCCATCCGGGAAGTCATCCAGGATATCGGCAGCGGCCCGCAAACCCAAACGTGTTTTGCCTGTACCACCGGGGCCAGTGAGGGTGAGCAAACGCACTTCCGGGCGGGATAGTCTTGCCCGCACGGCTGCCAATTCCGCCACCCGTCCAATAAAGGCTGTGGTCTGCGCCGGCAGGTTATTGGGGCGAAGAGCGGGAGGGGCAGCTACCCGGGAGTCGCTGGGACCTCCCTCCCCGATGGACACGGGTGGCCCACCCGGTATGAGGGCCTGATCCATCACCGGCGCGGATGGGACTCGCCTGGCTTTGATGGCCCGGTAAAGGCCAGTCGTCTCATCCGAGGGGGCTACCCCCAATTCCTTTTCTAAAAGCCACACACACTCCTGATATTGGCGCAGTGCAGCCGCTCGTTGGCCAACCCAGGCGTATAACTGCATCAAGCACTGATGTGCCGGCTCGTGCAAAGGGTCCACGGCTAACCAGCGCCGGGCGTAGGAGATGGCCAACTCGGACTCTCCCTGAGCGCTGTAACCGCGCACCAGCCGCTCCAGCGCAGAGGCCAACATCTGACGCAGGCCCTCGGTCTGAAAGAACTGCCATTCGTCAAAGTCCGGGCTATCGCTCAGGGTAAACCCGGCCAGGAAGTCATCGCGGTAAAGGGCAACAGCCTCGGTAAGGGGGGGCAGACAGCCGGAGCAGACCTGGTGGGGCGGGTGGTTGTGGGTTCGATACGCTGCCACCCGTTGCTGGAACTGCTCCACGTCAAGCCAGAAGCCGGGGCCGCGCCTCAGGGCAGCCGCCTCCCGGTCAATCTCCAACCACTCGCCGCCCAGGGATTTGTTGAGTAGCGATAAATCGCGGCGCAAGGCGGCCCGGGCGCTGCTCTGAGGGCTATCCGGCCAGAGTAACGTGGCCAGGGTATCGCGGCGCTGGCTCTCGCCGGTTACCGCCAGGTAGAGCAGGAGCGCCAGCGTTGTACGGCGTCGGATTTCAACCGGCCTGGCGTCGTATTCAACTCGCAGCGGGCCGAGCAAGAATAGCTTCAAGCTGGACACGTGAGCATCCCTCCCGGGTTCAAATTATAAGGCCATCAGGGGGAATAATCAACCAGATTTGCTATGGAACGCTTTTTGTAACGCTTCCTGGCACGATCTTGTTGCGCTGGTTGATTATACTTAGAATGTAAGTAACTGTTCCGAAAATAGACAGTGTGGGGCAGGCTTTTCCCCAGAGGGGACCTATGGGCCAGCCTGCCAGCAGACTAGAAAGTCTGCTCCACGATTTTATGAGGAT
>JAHELX010000797.1:0-776 GCA_024643945.1 Anaerolineales bacterium | reverse complement strand
TGGGCACCGTCATCTCATTGCTGGGCGATGCCACGCTTTACACCGTTCTGCCCAATCCGAGGATCGCGGCGCAGGCCGGCCTGACGCTGGGTATGGTAGGCGTGTTACTGGGTGTCAACCGGGCAGCGCGTCTGATCGTCAATGGGCCGGTGGGGCTTCTTTACGACCGCCTGCCGCGGCGAGGCCTGATGGTCGCGTCGCTGCTGGGCGGGGCGGTTTCCAGTGTGTTGTACGCTGCCGGATCCGGCTTCTGGTCGCTGTTCGTCGGACGCGTGCTGTGGGGCATAGCCTGGGCGATGCTCTGGATCGGCGGCAATACGATGGTGCTGGATATCGCCAGCGACGAGAATCGAGGGCGCTTCAACGGCCAATACCAGATGTGGTTCTTCGTCGGGGTCGCGATGAGCTCGTTCCTGGGTGGACTGTTCACCGATCTTTTCGGCTTCCGCGGTGGGCTGTGGCTCAGCACCGGCCTGACCGGACTGGCTGCGCTGATGTGGTTCTTGTGTTTGCCCGAAACGCGGCCCTCCGTCCAGGCATCGCAGCGGCAAAGCTCGCGTGGACCGGCCGTACCCTTTCCCTGGGGCACGACTCTGGCAGCGTGCGTGCCCTTATTTGGCGTGCGCTTCGTCTTCGCAGGGGTGCTGGCTGCGACGACCATCCTGTGGCTGGAAGGCCTGGTAGGGGAGCGATTGAACTTCCTCAACACGGCCACTCTGCCGCTGGCGACCCTGACCGGGGCTTTTGTTGCGGTACAGGCGACGATCAGCATCCTG
>JAHELX010000137.1 GCA_024643945.1 Anaerolineales bacterium | reverse complement strand
ACACTTTGAAGGTTCTGGTGTCTATGTCTCCCAGAAAAATTTCCAATTTGGCTTTCGTAGTAGCGGCTATTTCTATTTTGGGTATAATTATCACGGTATTTGTACGCCCAGGTTGGGGACTCTTGGATTGGCGGCCGGCAGCGAGCATGGTTATTTCATTCCTGATGATTATTGCCGCCTTGATTAAAGGCGCTTTACTGGCCATTCAGAAACAGACGGATATAGTGGAAGTAATGAACGACTGCAATGCAGGGTTTCTGAATTCTGACAATTCGTGATGATGTTGTCCTCACAACCTCGTGGCAGCACAAAATGATCAAGTTTAGGAGAAACAACATGACATTCAAACCCACCCAGGCTCAGGTGATGGAGGCGCTCAGCCACGTCATCGAGCCGGAACTACACAAAGACCTGGTCACGCTTAATATGATCCGTAACCTGAAGATCAAGGATGGCGTTGTTGATTTTACACTGATGTTGACCACTCCTGCCTGCCCCTTGAAGGATCAAATAGAGGAAGAAGCGCGGGCAGCGGTGATGGCACTGCCTGGGGTCAAAACGGTGAACGTGAATCTTGATGCCAACGTGCCCGGTGACCGCCGTTTGCTCAGCAAGATGGATATCGGCGTCAAGAACGCCATTGCCGTGGCCAGTGGCAAAGGGGGGGTGGGCAAAAGCACCATGGCCACCAATCTGGCCCTGGCTCTGGCCCAAACAGGTGCCAGCGTCGGTCTGATGGATGCTGACATCTACGGCCCCAACATCCCGCTGATGATGGGAGTTCACGAGCGACCTCGAGCGACCAACGGGCGTATTTTGCCCCCGCAAGGCTATGGAGTTAAGCTTATGTCAATGGGTTTTTTGATAGAAGAGGACATGCCGGTCATCTGGCGTGGTCCCATGATCCATAGCGCCCTGCGGCAGTTTCTGAGCGACGTAGATTGGGGAGACCTGGACTATATGGTGGTGGACCTGCCCCCTGGCACCGGCGATGCCAGCTTGAGCCTGGCCCAATCTCTTTCGCTGACCGGCACGATCATCGTCACCACACCCCAAGACGTAGCCTTGGCCGACGTAGTTAAGAGCATTGCGATGTTCAAGTACCTTGAAGTGCCCGTGCTGGGTGTTATTGAAAACATGAGCTACTTCGTCTGCGGGCATTGTGGCGAGCGCACCGACATCTTCAGCCACGGCGGCGGCAAGGCAGTCGCCGAGCGCATGAATGTTCCCTTCCTGGGTGAGGTGCCCATAGACCCGGTGGTGCGCGCTGGCGGCGATAGTGGCCAACCGGTAGTTATCGCCGAACCGGAGTCGCCAGCGGCCATTGCTATCCATGACATAGCAGCCAAAGTTGCGGCCGCCATCAGCGTGCAAAACGTCAATAATCCATTGCCAGCCGAGTTCCGGTCGGACCCTGATTTGCCTGTAATGAGTAACGTGGGACCGGGGGGGCGCTAATAGTTTCAGCGTGATATGACGTTGATTCTGTCTCAGGAACACTTCAGACAAATCCTTGAACACACTCGCGCCGAAGCTCCAAACGAGGCTTGCGGGTTGCTGGCTGGTATTGCTGAGCAAGTGACGCACGTCTTTCCCGCCACCAATGTTGCTGAAAACCCGATGCTTCAGTATTTGATGGACCCCCATGATCAACTGCATCACTTCCAGGCGATGGAAGAGCAAGGGCTGGATCTGCTCGCCATCTATCATTCTCATCCGGCCAGCCCACCTTACCCCTCGCCTACCGACGTGTCTATGGCTTTTTACCCGGAGGCCGTATATGCCATTGTTTCGCTGGTGAAAAGCAACAACCCGGTTATGCGCGCTTTTCGCGTGGTGGATGGCCAAATCTCGGAAGTAGGTCTCAGCGTAATCCCCCCACGAGACCCGAAATTTGGAACGTCCTCCCGAATCTATAAAAATTTAGGTTGACAAACTGCCTCTTTTGTGATAAGCTTGCGCACAATACAGGTGAGGAATTTGGGTTATGACCACTGATTTGTTCACCAAGAAGGCCAACAAGAAGCCGGACCTCAGGTCTGGATAGTATTGTTTTGTTCTTCAGGTGACGTGTGACGGCTCTCCAGGCCAATAATAGGAGAGCCGTTTTTATTTTGGGCGGATTAGAGTACGTTGGGTACCAGAATGATAGCTTGCATATATCTCTCGGCTGATGAGAAGAAGGCCAGCAAGAAGCCGGACCCTGGGTCTGGGTAGTCGTGCTGGCCTATAAACAGGCAAGGAAGGCACACCGGCGCTCCAGACCCTTTAAGGAGCGCCGGTTTCTTTTGGAAGCTAAAAGTCGTGGGGTGGGCTTTTCCCCAGAGGGGACCTATGGGCTAGCCCGCCCGGGCAGACTGGAAAGGCTGCCCCACCCTACTTTCAGACACACACTTAGTTTTCAGCAAGGATTTTCGAAAGGAGAACCAACGATGAGCAACTATTTAACCTGCCCCGAATGTGCCGCCGACGTCACCTTGGCCGACGATGCGCTGCAAGGTGAGATCATCCGGTGCCCAGACTGCGGCGTCGAATTAGAGGTGATGAGTCTCGATCCTCCCACACTGGATCTGGCTCCAGAAGAGGAGGAGGATTGGGGGGAGTGAGGGCAGAGGGAAAGGAGGCCGCCATGAGCCAATCACATCTTTTGGACACCCCACGTATCGCGATGCTGTTGTCTCGAGTGCGCGTGGAGGAAAAGTTGCTGTTGCAAGCTTTTGAGGCCCGAGGCCTGACGGTTGACGTGCGTGACGACCGGGAGATTGTCTTTGATCTGCACCGTAACGGCTGGTGCCAATATGACCTGGTTCTGGAGCGCTGTATCACCCAATCCCGCGCATTGGCCGCATTGCGCGTATTGAACGACTGGGGGATACGCACCATCAACCGTGCCGAAGTGGTGCAAACCTGTGGCGACAAGTTGGCCACTACTTCGGCTCTGATTCGGGAGGGAGTGCCTGTCCCTCAAGTGAAAGTTGCCTTCACCCCAGAGTCGGCTATGGCGGCCATTGAAACCATGGGCTACCCGGTCGTTCTCAAGCCGGCGGTTGGCTCCTGGGGTCGCCTGTTGAGCAAGATCAACGACCGTCAGGCGGCCGAGACAATTCTGGAGCACAAGCAGACGTTGGGTGGTTACCAGCATCACATCTATTACGTGCAGGAATATGTGGACAAGCCGGCCCGTGACATCCGGTCTTTCGTCGTGGGCGACGAGACCATCTGTGCCATTTATCGCTATTCGGATCACTGGATCACCAACACCGCCCGGGGCGGGCGTGCCACCAATTGCCCGGTGACATCCCAGATTGACGAACTGTCGCTGGTAGCGGCGCGGGCCGTCGGTGGTGGTGTGCTGGCCGTGGACTTGCTGGAGACCTGTGACGGCCGCATGTTGGTCAATGAGGTCAACCACACCATGGAATTTCGTAACAGCATTGATACCACCGGGGTAGACATCCCGGGGAAGATTGTGGATTACGTGTTGATGATGGCCGACAGCCATTAACCGCCAGCGGCTAAGCCAGGCCGGAGGATACTATGTCAACTTCAGACAGACTGAGTGTGAGTATTGTCGGGGGTAGTGGCTACGTAGGTGGCGAATTGCTACGGTTGCTACTTTTTCATCCTAACGTAGTGGTAAAACAGGTTACCTCGGCCAGCCAGGCAGGACGCTACGTCCACACAATCCACCCCAACCTGAGAGGGATTACCTCGACGCAGTTCGTTCATCCCGACGCGTTGGAGCCGGCTGATGTGTTCATCCTGGCCATGCCCCATGGCCAGGCAGCACATAACATCCAGCACTACGCCAATATGGCCCAATGGGTGATAGACTGTTCGGCCGACTTTCGCCTACGCGATCCGGCGCAATATGCCCGCTGGTACGGCACGGATCACCCGGCCACCGAGTGGTTGGACCGTTTCGTCTACGGGCTGCCGGAGCGATACCGGGCGAGGCTGGCCGGTGCGCGCTACGCCAGCGGCGTTGGCTGCAATGCCAGCGTCACGATCCTCGCCCTGGCCCCCCTGGCCGACGCCGGCCTGCTAGGCCAGGGCGTGGTCGAGGTGAAGGTCGGCTCGTCGGAGGCAGGAGCTCACCCCTCTATCAGTTCGCATCACCCGGAGCGGAGTGGGGCCGTTCGTTCCTTCAAGCCGACCGGCCACCGCCACCAGGCGGAGGTGATCCAGGCCCTGGGCAATAACTTCGACCTCCACTTTTCGGTGACGGCAGTGGAGCTGGTACGCGGTGTGCTGGCTACCTGTCACTGTTTTCTGAACCGGCCCCTTCAGGAGAAAGAGCTCTGGCAACTCTATCGGACTGCCTATCGGGACGAGCCCTTCCTCCGACTGGTGAAGAGCCGAAGCGGAATCCATCGCTACCCAGAGCCTAAATGGCTGGCGGGGTCCAATTATTGCGATGTAGGCTTTGAGCTGGACCCAGACACAGGGCGGGTGGTGGTGATGGCCGCCCTAGACAACTTGATGAAAGGGGCAGCCGGCAGCGCGGTGCAAACGATGAACGTGATGATGGGCTGGGACGAGATCGCCGGGTTGACCTTCCCAGGCTTGCATCCGATTTAGCCATGGGTCAGGGAATCAGGACTCAGGGAATCAGGAATCAGGGGTCACTCTTGACTGCCTGATTCCTGATTCCCTGAGTCCCTGACACCTGATGAGAGCTAGGAGAGAAGATATTATGCTAGTCATCAAAATTGGCGGTGCCGAGGGCATCGATCACGATGCGATTGCCGACGACGTGGCGGCATTAGTGAGCCAGGGGCAGCGCCTGGCCGTCGTCCACGGTGGGTCGGCGTTGACCAACCAGGTTGCTGCGGCGCTGGGCCACCCGCCCCAGTTCGTCACCTCTGCCAGCGGTTACACCAGCCGCCGCACCGACCGCCGCACGCTGGAAATTTTCGAGATGGTCTATTGTGGCCAGGTAAACAAGAGCCTGGTAGAACGATTGCAAGGCCGAGGCGTGAATGCCCTGGGCCTGAGCGGGCTCGACGGGCGACTGTGGCAGGGTCAGCGCAAGGCTGCCATCAAAATCATAGACGAACGTGGGCGGCGGCGGGTGTTGCGCGACGACTATACCGGGCGTGTGAAACAGGTGAACACTGTTTTGCTGACCTCTTTGCTCGACGCGGGCTACACTCCGGTGTTGACCCCACCTGCCGTCTCCTACGAGGGTGAAGCGATCAACGTGGACGGCGACCGGGCGGCAGCGGCTACCGCGGTTGCGCTGAGCGCTGAAGGGTTGGTCATCCTATCCAATGTGCCTGGCTTGCTTGAATGTTTCCCCGACGAGAGCACATTGATCCGCCACATCCCCACCAGCCGCTTAGAGGCATTTATGGCTGTGGCCGAGGGCCGGATGAAGAAGAAGGTAATGGGTGCCGGCGAAGCCCTGGCCGGCGGTGTGGCCCGCGTGATTTTCGCCGACGGGCGGGTAGCCCAGCCGATACAGCGAGCATTGGCGGGCGAGGGGACGGTTATTGAGTAGGGAATCAGCGAGTCGACAAACACATGCCCCACCGCAGGTGCGGGTCGGCAAATCAGCAACTCGGCAAAACGGAGATAAGCCATATGCAACCCGAAATACGTAACCCGGAACACGCAATACGCAATACGCAGTACGCAGTCACCGACCACATCATCTCTATTGAGAACACCCATACCTCCGGCGCTTACCCCAAACGCCCCATCGCGTTAGTGCGCGGACAGGGAGCGCGGGTCTGGGATGCCGAAGGGCGCGAATACATCGATTGCGTCGCCGGGCATGGCGTCGCCAGCCTGGGACATTGCCACCCGGCGGTGACGGCCGCCATTCAGGGGCAGGTGGCGACGCTCGTCACCTGTAGCGAGGTCTTTTATAACGATCAGCGGGCGGCGCTGCTGTCCGAGCTGACCGCCCATACCCCTGGCGATCTGGATCGGGTCTTCCTTTGCAATTCCGGTGCTGAGGCAGTGGAAGGCGCCATCAAAGTTGCTCGACTCCTCACCGGTCGAACCGGGGTGGTGGCGACGATGCGCGGCTTTCACGGGCGCACGTTGGGCGCGCTGAGTGCCACCTGGAACGAGAAATACCGGAAGCCTTTCGTCCCTTTGGTGCCTGGCTTCAACCACGTTCCCTTCAACGACCTGGAGGCGATGGCAGGGGCCATCAACGATAATACAGCAGCGGTGCTGGTGGAAATTGTGCAGGGAGAGGGAGGCGTTCGCCCCGGCGACGCCGATTACTTCCAGGGACTACGCCATTTATGCGACGAGCGAGGCGCGTTCCTCATCGTAGACGAGATACAGACCGGGCTGGGACGCACCGGCCGCTGGTTCGCCTGCGGGCACGTCGGCCTGGTCCCTGACTTGCTCTGTCTGGGGAAGGCCTTAGGGGGCGGCGTGCCCATGGGGGCCGTAGTCTGGCGCGAGGCATTGGGCACTCTGCCCAGCGGTGTCCACGGTTCCACCTTTGGCGGCAATCCGCTGGCCTGTGCCGCCAGCCGGGCCGTGCTACGCGCCATAGCCGAGGGGGACCTGCCCGCTCGCGCCGCCCGCTTGGGTGAGCAATTTATGGCCGACCTGCGCACTATCCAATCGCCCTTAGTGCGCGAGGTGCGTGGTTGGGGACTGATGGTCGGCGTCGAATTACGCCAGCGTGTCACCCCCTTCCTCAAAGCATTGATGGAGCGGGGCGTGTTGGCCCTACCGGCTGGCCCCAGTGTGCTGCGTCTGCTGCCGCCGCTGGTGATTGAGAAGGCAGAGCTACAAACCGTGGTGGAAGCGCTGCGCGAGGTGTTGAAGAAGGAGATTGGAGATTAGAGGTTGAGCAATTATTACGCAGTACGCAATAATCATGACATTAACTTCGACTGACTCGATTAATCTATTGGAAAATCTGGTCGCCATCCCCAGCCCGTCGGGAGAAGAGGGGAAAGCTGCGGCATGGCTGGCCGATTGGATGGCTGCCCACGGCTTCGACGCCCACGTGGACGCAGTCGGCAACGCTGTGGGTACGCGCGGCAACGGACCGCGCCAGGCGATGCTGCTGGGCCACATTGATACCTTTCCCGGCGAATTGCCGGTACGCCGGGAGGAGGACTGGCTTTACGGGCGGGGGACGGTGGATGCCAAAGGGCCGCTTTGTGCCTTTGCAGCCGTGGTTGCATCGCTGGATATACCCCCTGGCTGGCAGGTGGCGGTCGTCGGCGCGGTCGAAGAGGAGGCAGCCACCAGCCGGGGCGCGCGGCACATAGTCGACCATTGGCCTGTCCCAGACGTTTGCATCATCGGTGAGCCCAGTGGTTGGGACCGGGTCACGCTGGGGTACAAAGGACGGCTGCTGGTCGAGGTACATCTGCGCGCTCCGTTTGCCCACTCGGCCGGCCAGGCCCGGTTGCCAGCCGAGCAGGCAGTGGACGTGTGGAACGCCGTCGTCGCCCACTGCGCGGAGCATAACGCCAGCCGTCCGAGAGCTTTTGACCAACTCGACCCGTCGCTGCGCCACATCGCCACTCGTGACGAGGGAGCCTACGGCACCGCTCAGATGAGCCTGGGCTTCCGCCTACCGCCCGACCTGTCACCAGAGGATCTGGCCGATGACCTGCGTCAGTTGATGCTGGGGGCTGGGGGCTGCCCCCCCCGGCCCGCGGGGCGGAGCCAGGACGGGCAGTCCCTAATCCACCTGACCTTTTCGGGCGCCGAAGTCGCCTTTCGCGCTGAGAAGAACACGCCGCTAGTGCGAGCTTTGCTGACTGCCATCCGAGGGCAGGCAGGGCGGCCCCGCTTTGTCCTGAAGACCGGCACCTCCGACATGAACATCGTTGGACCGGCCTGGGGCTGCCCCATCGTCGCCTACGGACCCGGGGACTCGGCACTGGACCACACACCAGAAGAGCGTATCAACTTGGGCGAATATTTGCAGTCCATTGAGGTTCTCAAATCCGTGTTACACACCCTGATGGGAAATACGTAGTACGCAATACGGAGTAGCTTATGACCCCCGATAGCCCTTTTCAGTTCAACCGGTATACCCCACGCGATCTGGAAATCATTGATACCACCCTGCGTGAGGGGTCGCAGACCTCGTTGCTGCATGATCATTACAAGTATTTCTTCAGCCAGACGGATAAAACGGAAATCGTACAGGCGCTGATTAGCTATGGCGTCAAATTTATCGAGTTGTTCGCACCTATCGTCAGTCCCCAGGAACGAGACGACCTGGCGGCCATCCAATCGGTGCGCGATGAGTTGATCACGCAAAAGGGTTATACTTTTCTGCTGGCACACGTCCGCTGCCACCCGGACGACGTGGAGTCGGCTGTTGAGGCCGGTTTCGACGGGTTGAATATCTACATCGGCACATCGGTTCAGGCCCGTAACAACGGCCACGGCAAGAACCTGGATGAAATCGTGCGCCAGGCACGCTCCCTCATCGAGCAGGTCCAGCGGGACTATCCGCACCTGATCCTGCGCTTCAGCGGGGAAGATGCTTTCCGGACTCGCGAAGCGGATCTCTTTCGCGTCTACGACGAAATCGCGCCGCTGGTGCATCGCCTGGGCACGCCCGACACGGTAGGTGTGGCGACGCCCGCCGCCGTCGCCCGCCGGGTGAAGGCTTTGTGCCAGCGCTATCCACGAACGGACCTGGAAGGTCACTTCCACGATGACCGGGGCTTTGCCCAGGTTAATGCGCTGGAAGCGGTCAAAAACGGCATGCGCTATATCAACACCACCTTGCTGGGCATTGGCGAGCGATCCGGCATCACCTCGATGACCGCGCTCCTCTTCAACCTGTTCATTGACCGGGAGTACGACAAGCTGGAAGGCTATCACCTGCGCGGGTCGTATCCCATCAACGTGTTACTGGCTTCCAAACTGAACAAGTTGGTACAATCGAAGGAGCCAGTCAGCCTGACCAACCGCACCCACATGGCCGGCGTCCACCAGAAAGCAGTCCTCAACGACGCCGCCACCTATGAGGCGCATCCTCTGGATCAGTTCGGGGTCACCGAGTCGGAAATTCTGCTGGGGCCGCTCTCCGGCTGGAACGCGATCTACTACTTTCTCAAAGAGATCAAATACTTTCAGGTGGACGAGGCGACGGCCAAAGAGATTGCCAGGGCCTTCAAAGCCCGAGTTTACGACGTCAGCCCCGACGAGTCGCCGGCCCAAATCTTGGTGGACCTTGCGGAGAAAGAATTCGAATTGAGCCGTCTCGACATCCCCGAGCCCTACCGAGACGCCGTGGTGCAGCGTCTCGACGCCCGACCGGAAATCATGTGATGGGAGATTAGAGATTATGGGATACACATTTGCTGAAAAGGTCTTGGCACGTAACGCCGGGTTGCCATCGGTGCGAGCAGGGCAGGTGATAGACATTTTTCCTGATCTGGCGTTGAGTCACGACAACACGGCCGCCATCGCTCGCATCTTCCGCGAAATTGGGGTGGAACGAGTGAAGCACCCGGAGCGGCTGGCGGTGACTCTCGACCACGCCGCCCCCGCACCGACGACGCAGCACGCTCAGAATCACGCCGAAATCCGTCATTTCGTGGCCGAGCAGGGCATCCGGCACGTCTTCGAGGTGGGGCGAGGCATCTGCCACCAGGTGCTGTGTGAGGAGGGGCTGGTGCGGCCGGGGGATATCGTGCTGGGCGCCGACAGTCACAGCACGCATTACGGGGCGCTGGGTGCCTTTGGCGCTGGGGTGGGGCGCAGCGAAGTGGCGGCCATCTGGGCCACGGGTCGCATCTGGCTGCGCGTGCCGGAGAGCATCAAGATCACCGTCAGCGGCCAACTGGGCGAATGGGTATCGGCCAAGGACCTGGCATTGCACATCATCGGGGCACTGGGGGCCGACGCCGGGACATACGCTTCAGTGGAATTCCACGGTCCAGCCATATCTGCTCTCTCGATGGAGAGCCGTTTCGTGTTGCCCAATATGATGGCGGAGATGGGCGTCAAAAACGCCTGGATTGCCCCGGATGCCACGACCTTGGAATGGCTGGGGGAAAGATCATTGAGGAGCGAATCAGCGAACACCTACTCTACTGCAGGTGCGGGTCAGCAGATCAACCGATCAACCAGCCGCCTGGCCATCCAGCTTACCGGCGAACCTCAGACCCCACATCCTATGCCGCCAATCTCCAATCTCCAATACCCAAAGGGCACAACGTCTCCCCTGGCCTACCCGCCAGCCCGCCCTGCCTGCCCCGTGCCGGGACGGTGCACCTGTCGGCGCGGCACCCTGGCCCGCGTGGCGGGCCAGGGTGCCTGCGCCCCAGGTGCAGGCAGGACGGGGCGGGCCGGGGGGCAGGCAATCTCCACCTTCGCTCCTGACCCAGACGCACGCTACGCCGCCGAGTACACCTTTGACGCTTCGACTATCGAGCCGCAGATCGCCTGTCCTCACGCGGTAGACAACGTGGTCCCCCTGTCGCAGGTGGCGGGGACGCGGGTACACCAGGCCTTTCTAGGTACCTGCACCAACGGCCGGCTGGAGGACATTGCCGAGGCAGCCCAGGTATTGGCCGGGCGACGAGTTGCCCCTGGCACCCGGCTGCTGGTCATCCCTGCTTCAGCGCAGGTGCTGCGAGACGCGATGCGCCTGGGCTACCTGGAGACGCTGCTAGCAGCGGGAGCAGTTATCGGCACACCTGGCTGTGGGCCGTGTATGGGCAATCACCTGGGCGTGCCCGCCCCGGGCGAGGTGACCATCAGTAGCGCCAACCGCAACTTCCGGGGACGGATGGGCACCCGCGAGGCCGAAATTTACCTCGCCGGTCCGGCAGTAGTTGCCGCCAGTGCCGTGGCGGGGAAGATTGTTCATCCAGGGGAACTGGGGGCTAGGGGCTGGGGGCTGGGAACGCCTGATTCCCGATTTCCTGATTCCCTGATTCCCGCAATCCCTATCGAAGGAGAAAACGCTATGAGTATCACCGGCACGGCATGGAAATACGGCGATAACGTCAACACCGACGTGATCTTCCCCGGCAAATATACCTATACCCTGACCGATCCGAAAGAGATCGCCGCCCGCGCGTTGGAAGACCTGGACCCCACTTTCGCCGCCAGGGTCAACCCGGGCGACGTGATCGTGGCCGGGCGCAACTGGGGCTGCGGCAGCTCACGGGAGCAGGCGGCCACTTGCCTGAAGTGGGCCGGGCTGGGGGCAGTGGTGGCCGTCTCCTTCGCCCGCATCTTCTATCGCAACGCCATCAATAGTGGCCTGCCGGCCATCGTCTGCCCGGAGGCGGTGGCGGCCATCGAGGCCGGCCAGCCGGTGCGAATCGACCTGGGTGCCGGGGAGATTCGCTGCCCGGCAGGCGTCTTCGCCTTTGAGCCCTTCCCCCCGTCGGTGCAACAGATTCTAGCCGATGGGGGGTTGATTCCTCATTTGCGGAAATGACTCCGGTGCGTTTAGGTCTGCGGGCAGTCGGAGGGAGCTACGCGGCCACATCTTCCGGGCGGGCCAGGCGGCGCAGCCAGGTTATTTGGTCAAAGTCGGCGTCAAAGCTGGCAATGGCCGGTATCCCACCACCGTCAAGCCTCGTCGTAGAGAGCCTCAGTGTCGGC
>JAHELX010000796.1 GCA_024643945.1 Anaerolineales bacterium | reverse complement strand
CATCAGGTCCCACCAGCAGGTGTATTTGCTGACTCAAGAATTGCTGCACAGCATTGGCAACGACCGCCAGGTGCCGGAACTGTGGCTCAAACGCTACGGGCATCTGGCCTCTGGCGTGGCTTTCTACTTTCTGGCTGACGACGGCAAGCTAGAGGAGTTGGAGACGCGAGGAAGCATCACGTGAGCGACGAACGCAGTGACCCAATGACCGAAACGTTCAACCAAGGTTATGCCGTCATTATCGGCGTGGGCGTGGACCTGCCGGTGACCATAGAGGATGCCGCTGCCATAGCCGGCCTGCTGCGCGATCCGAGTCGCTGTGCTTATCCGGCCCATCAGGTGCAACTACTTACGGGCGAGAAGGCCCAGCGGGATGCGGTCCTATCTGCCCTCGACTGGCTGGCCCAGGCGGCTGGCCCTGACGCCACCGCCGTGGTCTACTTCTCCGGCCACGGCCTGGAGACGCCCGACTATTATCTGATGCCTTACGGCTACGACCTGGGCGATCTGCCGGGTACGGCCATTCCCGGCCCGGTTTTTACCCAACGCTTGCGGGCGATAAAGGCCGCGAAACTGGTCGTCCTGCTCGACTGCTGCCACGCCGGAGGCCAGGCGGAAGCCAAAGGCTGGCCAGGCGTCAAATCGCCGCTGCCTCCTACCGTCGTCCCCGAGTTGGGGCGGAGCAGTGGGCGGGTGGTGATCGCCTCGTCGCGCAAGGACGAGGTATCCTGGACGGGCCAGCCTTACAGCGTCTTCACCGCCGCCCTGCTGGAGGGGCTGGCCGGCTACGGCGCTTTTGAACAGGATGGCTATGCCCGCGTGCTGGACCTGGGGCTGTGGGTAGGACGCCAGGTGCCGGAGCGTACCCAAGACAAACAGCACCCCATCCTCAAGGTCAGCCACCTGGAAGACAACTTTGCCCTGGCCTGGTACGCGGCCGGCGAAAAAGAGCCGCGCCCCTTGGAATGGGCCGCCCGTGTGCCCTCCCCCAGGCCGGGGTTGGATGCGGCCCAGGCAGCCGCATGGCAACGCATGCTAAGCAATTATCGCCAGAATCTGCTGCTCATCCAGGAGCGCATGAGCGAGTACGTCGAGTTCACCGCCATCCCGCTCCAGTTGATCAAGGAAAAACGGCGTACCGAGGCTCAGATTGCCGACCTGGAGCGAAAACTCGGGCTGCGCAGTTGAAGGAGAGAATGTGTCCGACCAGATGGAAAGCCTGAAGCGCCAACTGAAAGAGGCCCAGGAGAACCTGGCCCTCATCGAGGAACGCATGTCGGAGTACGTGCTGAGCACCGACATCCCATTACAACTGGTCAAGGAGGAGCGGAGATTGGAAAGCCGTATCCGTTGGCTGCAGCGGCGCATCGCCGACTTGCGCCCGATAGATGTGCTGCGCCGGGCGACGAAATTGATGGTCGGGCCTGTGGCCCAAACGCTGACCGGCGAGCAATGGAAGCCACTGCGCCAGCGCTTGCTGACGCAGGCATCCAAGTTGCCCCACGCTGCCTACATGGATACGGCGTTGATGGAAGAGGCAGTGGGTGACCTGATCCAATTGACTCGAGAGATTCGGACTTTGCTGGAGGCTCACCGCATCGAGCCCAATCAGGGCCAATTGGAAGCATTACAGCACCGAGCCGGGCGTATGGCCGGCTATCTGATTCGCATTTATCGACTCGAGGTGGGGGATGCGCCCGAACTGGAGGCGTTGGTGGCTGGTCGTAGATGATGGTCTCACTGCACATGCAGACCCCAGTTACCCACGTATAGTCGCCCAGGAAGCCAGCCTGGAGGGGATTGTTGTCCGGGATCAGGTTAGCATGGTTTGTGTATCAAATGAATGGGGTAGGGCAGAAAGCCGAAAATGCTTTGACTTTTCGGTTAGATTGTGTTAAGATTGATTAGTGGTGGAGTGGCACGAATTCTGGGACTTATATTACCCTTATCATCTCCTCTTGGACTGCCTCCGCCGCGGTAATTTCATAAAGTTGTCGTCTTTATTCAGTGCCGACAGGACATCATAAGCATAAAAATGCTCGGAATTAGGCAAATTCCAGGGCCATTTTGTGGCGCATCCCGGCGCTTCACGATGGGTGTACCTTGCGGTACACTCGTTTTTGTCTTACGAGAGGATGCCCACTCCGTGATGTCGGCGATTCATTTCTTGCCAAAGTGGGATAAAGGACACGTGCAATTATGAGTGTTGAATTCGTTTTTCGCCTGATCGGCATGGTAGCTATAGCTGTGGCCAGCTTCAGGTTAGCCCTTTACCTGGGGGGGAGTTGGGATAACGTGCGGGCCATCTCGGCGCTTACGCTGGCCGGCGCAGCCTTGGGGTTAATTATTACCCCCTGGCTTACCACCCGCCCCTTTGAGTGGATACGCAGTCGCATCCGTCGCATGCCGGCGTCCCAGTTAATCGCAGCAACCATCGGATTAATCATCGGATTGGCCGTGGCTGCCCTGCTGACCCCCGCCCTGTCGAACCTGCCTACACCCTTTGGCAACGTCTTGCCTTTTGTTGCCAGTGTCGTTTTTGGCTACCTGGGGATGGCAGTTATGGTCATGCGCCAACAAGACATCTTCCTGGTGGGTTCACGCCTGGTGCGTGATGGCGGCTTCCGTTCGAGTAAATCACGCAAGGGGGAAGTAGTCTTGCTCGACACCAGCGTCATCATTGATGGTCGCATTGCCGACATCAGCCGTACCGGTTTTATAGGCGAGACGATGTTGGTGCCGCGTTTTGTATTGAACGAGCTGCAGCACATCGCTGACTCGTCCGACCCGTTGCGCCGTAACCGGGGCCGTCGTGGTTTGGATATGTTGAACAAGCTACAGAAGGAATCGGTCGTACCCATTCGTATCTCCGATATCGACATAGACGAGGTGCGTGAGGTAGACGATAAGCTGGTGATGTTGTCCAAACAACTTCACTGTCCTATTCTCACCAATGATTACAACCTTAACCGGGTAGCCGAGCTGCAGGGCGTGCTGGTGCTCAATATCAACGAACTGGCCAATGCCGTAAAGGCCATCTTCCTGCCGGGTGAATCAATGCAGGTCCACATCATCCAAGAAGGCAAAGAGGTGGGC
>JAHELX010000136.1 GCA_024643945.1 Anaerolineales bacterium | reverse complement strand
AGCATACTCGGAAGGAGTGCCGCTGGTGGACGCACTGCCAGGCTATCGCGCAAACTTTTCAACCCTCTGGCAGCGTCTGGAGGAGCTTGTACACGGCAGAGGAAGTAAGTCGAATGAAAGTGATGATTGATCAAGAGAAGTGTATCGGTTGCGGGTCATGTAGCATCGCCTGCGCCGAGGTTTTTGAAGACGATGAAATAGACGGCACCTGCCGCATCCTACCGGCCTTCCGGATTGATGGCGACCCTGAGATTGGACAGGTACCTGATGAGCTGGTGGAGTGTGTTAGGACGGCAGCCTGCATCTGTGCGGTTGAGGCCATCCAACTCCAAGCCTAGCGGCCCGCTCTGTACTGCTACGGACACAAAGGAAATCGGTGCACATGAAGCAATTGGTAATTCTCAGCGGCAAGGGAGGCACCGGCAAGACAAGCGTGGCGGCGGCGCTAGCCCATCTGGCCTCGCGGGAACTGCGTCTCGTCCTGGCCGACGCCGATGTGGACGCGGCCAACCTGGAACTTGTGCTCGCTCCCAGCCAGCAAGAGGCACAGGACTTTGCAGGTGGCAAGGTAGCGGTGATTGACCCGGCAAAGTGCACCGCATGCGGTACCTGTTATCAGGTGTGCCGGTTTGAGGCGATCATTCCGGGCGACGATGTGTACCGGGTTGACACGTTGGCCTGCGAGGGATGCGCTGCCTGCCACTACCAGTGCCCGGTAGCGGCTATCCATATGAAGGAACAGCGGGACGGACAGTGGTTTCGCTCCGACACCCGCTTCGGCCCCCTCTTCCATGCGCGACTTTTCGCTGGCCGGGAGAACTCCGGTAAACTGGTCACGCTGGTCAAGCAGCAGGCTCGACTCCTTGCGGAAGACACGGAGGCGGCCTTGTTGCTGGTGGACGGGCCTCCCGGTATCGGCTGTCCGGTTATCTCTGCGTGTGCCGGTGCGGACGTGGCACTCCACGTGGTGGAGCCCACTGTCTCTGGTGTGCACGACCTGGATCGCATTATGGCAACCACTGATCACTTTGGAGTGCCGTCCTTAGTGATCATCAACAAAGCGGACCTGAACTCAGCCCGTTCCCGTGAGATCATCGACTTCTGCAGGCGACGGAATGTAGAAGTCGTGGGCCGCATTCCCTACGATACCGTGGTGACGGACGCAATGGTAAGCGGCCTGCCCGTCACCGCCTACACCGATGGCCCGGTGACAGAGGCGCTGAGGGAGGTATGGACGTATATCACGGACACCTTCTTAGTCACGTGATTCAGAGTCGCCGAAGGGTGCGTCCTTAGGAGGTGACGATGTCAAAGTTCTCACTAGATGTCCTGCAGAGGTGTGTCTTCCCCTTCGCCCAGGCCAATCATCCTGACATCATTCTGGGTGCCGCTTTCGGCGAGGACGTGGCGCTGACGCGGGTCGGAGGCGACATCCTTGTCTCCCACGTGGACCCCATCGTCGGCGCCATCGGGGACATCGGCTGGCTGGCCGTGCACGTGGCCTGTAACGACGTCGCGGCCAGTGGTATCCAACCTCGCTGGCTCCAGTTACTGGTGCTGGTGCCCCGGATGGAAGAAGTCGATCTGTTGGAGAAAATTATGCGCGATGCCAGTCGTGCAGCTAGAGAAATCGGGGTGTCTATCATCGGAGGGCATACCGGTTATTCAGCAGGACTCTCCCGGCCGCTGGTCGCCGTAACAGCACTGGGGACGGCGTCGGGCCGTGAGCCGGTGTTGACCCGCGGAGCCAGGGTAGGTGATCAGGTGCTGGTCACCAAGGGGATTGCACTGGAAGGGACAGCTATTCTGGCGCAGGATTTCGCCGATGTAGGGCGCACGCTCGGCTTGAGTGAGGAGGAGTTAGAGGAAGCCCGGCGCGTGATGGCCGGGGTCAGTGTTATTCCGGAGGCATTGGTACTAGCCTCAAAAGGTGTGACAGCCATGCACGACGTGACCCGCGGTGGAATCCTGGAAACGCTGCTGGAAATTGCCTATCTATCGGAGGTTGGTATCGAAGTGGAGTTTTCTCGACTGCCGATTCCCTCCGTCGTCTCTCGCTTCGCCCAGGCGTTCCGGTTCGACCCGCTGCGGATGATCTCCTCTGGAACGCTGGCAGTCACCGTTCCGCCGGAGCGAGCAGAAGACGTGAGCAAGGCCCTGGAAGAGTTGGCGACGCCTTTCGCCTTCGCGGGTCGTGTCACAGAGGGTGGTGGCGTACGCGTGCTGCGGGACGGCCAGGCAATGCATTACGCGGAGATCCGCTGCGAGGAAGACGAACTGGCTCGAATGTGGACCCTTTACCCTCGTGATGGGCAATAAACATGAACATGGGCCGTCAGCGACTTTCTAAGGGTCTACACGGGCGATGGCAAGGGAAAAACAACGGCTGCCTTGGGCCTGGCCCTGCGTGCGGCGGGACACGGAATGCATACCTGGCCTTGTGTTTGCACTCGAACGCATTCAGGTTATCGGCAGGGAAGATGCGGCCGAGGAGGACTCAGGCAACAATGGAAAGGGGCTTGGCATGAAAAAGATTGCAGTCTGCGGGAAGGGTGGCAGTGGGAAGAGTTCTATCGTCACTCTCCTGGCAAATGGCTTACGAAAGATAGGGTACCGAATATTAGTCGTTGACTCCGATGAGTCGAATCCAGGGCTTTATCGAATACTTGGCTTCGAAGATAGACCCAAACCGTTGCTGGAGCTCGTTGGGGGGAAAAAGGAGGTGTTTCAAGCCTTCTCCAAGGACTCGGAGTCCCCAGAGAGTGTCCTGACGCGGGATAAGATCCAAACGAGAGAACTTCCCCTCCCATACGTGGTGGAGAAGGATCGCATCAGGTTGGTTTGTATAGGCAAGATCCTCCAATCGCTTGAAGGCTGTGCCTGCCCCATGGGCGCCCTGAGCCGTGAGTTTCTGAAGAGGCTCTCCTTGCAGGAGGATGAAGTGGCCCTCGTCGACATGGAGGCCGGTGTAGAGCATTTTGGCAGAGGCGTTGAGACAAGTGTGGACAGTGTGCTTATCGTGACGGAACCCTCCTTCGATTCATTAGAGCTTACCGAGAAGATCAAAACCCTTGCTACCGAGGTTGGCATAGAGAGCGCTTGGGCTATCCTCAACAAGATTACGTCGGAGGAGATCGCTTTGAGATTAAGAGGAAAATTGGAGGAGAAGGGCATACCTGTCATCGGATCCATCGGCTACGAACCAGAGATTTTTCAGGCAGGCCTGGAAGGGCGTCCAATCTGTAGCGACAAGGTGGAAGGGAACATCGGGAGGATATGGGATCGGTTGCTCTAGGAGGCGATGATGTGTTTAGCTACTGTCTACGTTGACCACAATGGCCAAAAAGAAGAGGTGATGCATGATGTGGCCTGGATCAAGCCTGGAAGCCACGGGCTTCAGTTGATCACGCTTATGGGGGAAAGCAGGCTGTTTCAGGCCAACATTAAGAGCATCGATCTAGTGAACGGTTCGATCATTCTAGAAAAGGTGGCCACTGATTCATACCAAAAGACAAGACAAAAGGGCGAGCCTGCCTGAAATCGGCGAAGGCCGATTGCCAGGGAGGGAGGAAAGAGGGATGGCTGGGATGCTCCGTCTCACAACATTTGAGGACCGCTGCATCATATCTTGCGGCATGTTGCACCCGGAGATAAGCCACCTGATGCAGACCGGCTTCTTGAATCCACGCCGGGTTCTTTTCACGCCGCCGGGACTGCACGCCCTGCCGCACAAACTGGAGGAGCACCTTCTCAGGAGGCTGACGCAGGCCCGGGCATGGTGCCCCGAACATAGGATCATCGTCGTGTATGGGAAGAAGTGCTACGTCAACACCGATGATCCGCTCAAGCGGTTGGATTCGATCTTACACGCCCATGGCCAGGGGATCGTCAGGGTGCAGGGAGAGTACGGCTACGACATGCTGGCCGGTTTCGAGGATCGGCAGTGCATCGGCGGGGGTAGGCAAGACAAGATCCTCTGGTTCACACCGGGCTGGCTTAAGAGCTGGAAGGCGGTCTATCAGAGATATTTCGGCTGGGATAACGCCGACGCCAACGCGAACTTTCCGGGGTTCTACGACAAGATCGTCGTCGTGGACGGCCTCGATATCGCCGAGGAGTATTTGATCCAACACGGCGAAGAGATCCTGGAACTGTTCGACTGGACGGGCCTGGAGGTGGAATTCCACCCCATCACCCTTGACCGCTTCAAGGGGCTGCTGATAGACAGTCTTTCTCCGGCTGGTGTAGAGACGCTTCGGGATAGCGGAGATGCAAAAGTCAACTGATGGAGGAACCGGCGGCCAAGTCCGGGGAGGTTTGTCGGGAGTCCCGGCGGCATGCGTCGATGTTCAACCTGCGCCCCGACTGCTTGCGGCTTTTGTTGAGGATGCCGGGGTTGTGAGTACGAGCTTGACTCCGTTGGAGCGGCGCAACTTTTTCAGTGCGCTGTGGCACGGCGCGTTCCTGGCCCTGGGGACGGCTCTCACCCAGCCGGCGACGGTCGTCGCAGCTTTCGTCGCCGACCTGACCGGCTCGACGATCTGGGTGGGCGGTCTTGCGACGGTGCTCATGGTGGCCGGGGCGCTGCCGCAGCTCTTCGTCGCCCGCTGGATCGAACCGCGCCCGTACAAGATGCCTTACTTGATGTTAGCCATCTACCTGCGTGTGGCCAGTTGGGGCGCGCTGGCCGGGCTGACCTATGCCATCGGGGCCAGCCGCCCTCGGGTGTTGGCCTGGGTGCTGGTGGGGCTGCTGGCCGTCTTTTACGCCGGCGGCGGGTTGGGCGGCGTTCCCTACACCGACATCATCGGCAAGGTCATCCCGCAGGAGCGACGCGGCGCTTTCTTTGGTGGGCGGCAGGCTTTGGCCGGGCCGCTGGCCGTGGGCGCGGCGCTGTTGGCGCAGCGAGTTCTGGTGCGTATGGCCTATCCGACCAACTATGCGCTGCTCTTTGGGTTGGCGGCGCTCTCGCTGCTCGTGGCCTCGCTGGGCTTCTGGCTCATCCGCGAGCCGCCTCGCGCCGACGCCGATGGGAAGGTTCCATCGTGGCGGGTGTATCGCGAGCAACTTCTGAAATCGGCGCATCGCCTGCGGACGTTGATCGGCGTGCAGTTTCTCACCGGCTTCAGCTTGATGGTGCTACCGTTTTACATTGTCTACGCCCGGCAAGAGCTGGGCGCGCCGCCGGGGGCCATCGGCTGGTTCGTGCTGGCTCAGGTGCTGGGCGGCGTGTTGGCTAACCTGGTCTGGGCGCGGCTGGTAGACCGGTATGGAAGCCGTCGTATGCTCGCCACCTGCGCTGTCACCTCAATGTTGACACCGCTGTCGGCGATTCTACTGGGGCGTCTGGGATGGGCCGGGCTGCTGCCGGTGATCTTCCTGGGCGGGGCCACTTTCAACGGACGCGACGTAGGCTTTTCCAGCGCATTGCTGGAGTTGGCCCCTGCCGCCGAGCGTCCCACTTACGCCGCGCTGAACGCCGTGCTGATCCTGCCGGTGGCGTTTCTATCACTGGCAGCCGGCGCGTTATTGCAACGCTGGTCGTACCCGGCGCTGTTTCTCATCGCCGCGTCGTTTATCGGTGTGGGGGCGCTGTTGACGCGGCGTCTGCCAGACCCTAAAGGTTTGGGAAACCTTTAGGGTCTTTGGAAAAGCGGGGTATTAGTTTGAACCAGACTTACGACCGTTCAGATTCCAAGGTTAAGGTTGAGGGCTTCGAAGCCCGTCACTACGACCTGCTGATGAACCTCATCACGGCCGGCACCTATCCCTTTTTCATCCGCCGGGTCGTGCGGGATATGGCGATCCAGCCAAGAGACGCCATCCTTGATCTGGGATCGGGCAGCGGGCGCAACGCCTGCTTGATGGCCCGCTATCTCTCCGACCAGGGACGGATCGTGGGGCTGGACATCGGCGAGGAGATGCTGGCGCAGGCCCGGCGGCGATGCCGCCATCTGCCGAACGTTACGATGGAGAAGCAGCGTATTGAGGAAACCTTGTCCTACCGCGAGGAATTTGACAAGGTCTTTATCTCCTTCGTTCTGCACGGCTTTATCCAGGAGGATCGGCTGCGCATCATCGAAAACGTCTACCGGGCGCTCCGGCCCGGCGGGCAGTTTCTCGTCTTGGACTACAACGAGTTTGAGCCGGAGCAATCGTCCTGGCCCGTGCGCTTTGCTTTTCGTCATTTAGAATGCCCTCTGGCGACCGACTTTGTGCGGCGGGACTGGAGGGCGGTCTTGCGGAAGCAGGGCTTCGGTGATTTCCAGGCTCACCGCTATTACTTTGGCTATGTGCGGTTGCTGGGGGCGG
Organism: Anaerolineales bacterium; assembly: GCA_024643945.1. Next base: position 5,265 of record JAHELX010000136.1, on the reverse strand, counting down.
AGAAGTTGGAGATAGGGGGTGAGGGATGACCGAGCATGCTGCTAGAGAGATGAACACGGAAATGCTGTTTCAACCGCTGACTATAGCGAGCTTGAAGTTGCCCAATCGTGTGCTGATGACAACCATCAAACTGGGCTATGGCACCCCCCAGGGCGAGGTGACGAAGCGGCACATTGCCTTCTACGTGCGTCGGGCGGCGGGTGGTGTGGGGCTTATTGCCACGGAGCCACTGTATATCCACCCCAATGGCCGAGAGATCCCCACCCAGATGGGGATTCACAATGACGAACTCGTCCCGGGGCTGCGGCACTTAACCGATGCGGTGCACGAGGCTGGCGGACTTATCATGGCACACATCAACCACGCCGGCCGGGTTGCTAACCCCACGCTGGTGCCGGAAGGCGAGCGCGTCTCCGCCTCTGAAGTGCTCTGCGCGGCCAATAAGGTTATTCCCCGTTCGTTGACCCTGGAGGGGATCCCCACCTACGTTCGCTGCTTCGCCGAGGCTGCCCGCCGCGTCCGTGAAGCGGGATTCGACGCTATCGAGATCCCCTTCAGCCACGGCTATTTGATTCACCAGTTCCTCTCCCCCCACACCAACCGCCGCGACGACGAATACGGCGGCTCATTGGGGAACCGGATGCGTTTTGGGCGGGAAGTCATCGCCGCTGTGCGAGAGGCAGTAGGGATCAATTTCCCCATCGTCGTGCGCATGAACGCTCAAGACCATGTGGAAGGTGGCCTGACTATCGAGGATGCGGAGGTAATAGCTCCCATCCTAGAAAGAATCGGAGTGAATGCGCTGAGTGTCACCTCTGGCACGATGTGCGAATCGGTGGCCTATTGCCTCTATCCTATTGGCACCCCGAAGGCCCACCTGTTGCCGTTGTCCGCCCGCATCCGCAGCCGCGTTTCCATTCCGGTGGCGGTGGCCGGGCGTATCCGCACCCCCGACGTGGCCCGCGAGGCGTTGGCTCTGGGACAGGCCGACTGGATCGGGCTGGGACGCCCTTTCCTGGCCGACCCCGATTGGGTAAGTAAGACGGAAGCCGGCGATGAGGTGGCCATCCTGCGCTGTGCGGCTTGCCATCAGGGCTGTCTGACCGAACTGCGCAAGGGGCACGGCACGTCGTGCCTGTTCAACCCGCTCACCGGACGCGAGTCCGAGGTTCAGATCACGCCGGCCGAACAACCGCGCCAGGTGACGGTGGCGGGTGGCGGGCCAGCGGGGATGGAGGCGGCCATCATCGCTGCCCAACGGGGCCACCACATCACCCTGTACGAAAGGGATGACCGGCTCGGTGGGCGTTTCCGCCAGGCGGCTCAGGTGCCGTACAAAGAGGAGTTCGCTGATCTGATCCGCTACCAGCAGGTGCAACTCCAGCGCAGCGGTGTGGAGGTGCACTTGAACACCCAGGTCACCCCGGAGACGATCGCCACCGAGAAGCCGGACACGGTGGTGATAGCGACCGGTGCTCAGCCCATCGTACCCCCCTTCCCGGGGCTGAAAGAGACCCGCTGGATGACGGCCTACGACCTGCTGGACGGTCGGGCCGAAGTCTCTACTCGGACAGCTTTTATCGTGGGCGCGGGGACGGCGGGAATGGAGGTGGCCGAATACCTGGCCGGGCGCGGGATACGGTGCATTGTGGTCAAACGCCGGCCTGAAATCGGCAGGAAACTGGATCCGTTGGCGTGGGCACTCCTCCTACGCCGGCTGGAGTCCCTTGGCGTAGAAGTGCGCACTGGTGTGGAGGTGGTTCGCTTCGAGACAGACGAGCAAGGTCAGACCACCGTCGTCGCCCAACCCTGGCCCCGGCAGGAGGAAGCTCCTGAACTCCGCTTCCCGGCCGAGACAGTGATCATCGCCCTGGGACTGCGCGCCGACCGCTCCCTGGCCGATGCCCTGGCAGGCCGGCCGGATGTTTACACCATCGGCGACTGTGTGGAACCGCGCGAGGTGCTAGATGCCGTTTACGAGGGGTTCGAGGTCGGGCGGACGGTGTAGGCCTGGTAGGGGGGTTCCCCAGGCACGTCTTGACGTGAGATGGAAACGCCCCGATAGCCTCGACTTGAAAATCTGCACGGAGGAAGGTGAGACAAATGCCCATCTACGAATATCAGTGTTTGGAGTGCGGGGAGAAGTTCGAGAAGCTCGTGCGTTCCATAAACTCCCTGCAAGAAATAGAGTGCCCTAAATGCGGCGGGCGGAAGGTCGAGAAGCTTCTCTCAGCCTTTGGGCTTCGGACCTCTGGCTCCGCCAGTGAGCCTATCTGTCCTACCTGCATGCCGAGGCGTTAAGCATCTCTAGCCCAAGTTCCCAGCCGGCGCTCGGCGATGATTGCTGGATGAGGGAGGTGAGAAGAGATGAACAGTGAGCGGATGGAAGCTTCATAAAACGAAATAATACCTTGGAAGGAGGGGGTAGATGAAAGTCAGCCGGGTCTCCGAGATGAGAGGATTGGATAGGACCGCCATAGAGAAATTCGGCATAGTCGAAGAGCTCTTAATGGAGAATGCAGGGCTTGCCGTATACTCCGTTATCCGAAACGAGTTCGGCATCGAAGACAGAGCATTTCTCGTTTTCTGTGGCATCGGCAACAACGGAGGTGACGGCTTTGTCGTTGCCAGAAAGATCCACTCAAATGGGGGGGGCGTTAAGGTTTTCATCTTAGGCGACCCAGCTAAGTTCAAAGGTGCGGCGAAAATCAACCTCGATGTCATGTCCCGATTGCCCGTAGAAGTGCAACGGCTTGAGTCTGTCGAGGCGATAGAAACAGATATCACCCAGTGTGACGCCATCGTAGACGCTATCTTCGGCACGGGACTCACCCGCGATGTTGAAGGGCTGTACTGCGACGTCGTCGAACGGATCAATCAAAGCCGAAAAATGGTATTCAGTATCGACATCCCCTCAGGTGTCCACGGCGATACGGGTCAAGTAATGGGGACAGCGGTGAAGGCGGATTACACGGTAACCTTCGGCCTGCCCAAGATAGGCAATATACTTTACCCCGGATTCGACCTATGCGGTAAGCTTTACGTGTCCCACATATCTTTTCCACCCTCGATTTACAACGCGGACTCGTTGAAGGTGGAAATCAATCATACCCCAGATCTGCCCCCCAGGCACAAGAAGGGACACAAAGGGGATTTTGGCCAGGTCCTGTTTATCGGCGGAGCTGCCAGCTACTTTGGCGCGCCCTATTATTCTGCGTTGTCTTTTCTCAAGGCAGGTGGCGGCTATTCTCGTTTGGCCGCTCCCAAATCCGTTACGCCCTTTATCGCCACGAAAGGGAGCGAGATCGTCTTCGTGCCTCAGGAAGAAACCTCGTCGGGTAGCATCGCCCTGAAGAACAAGGGCGCCCTGCTGGGGCTATCAGAGAAAATGGATATGGTGGTCCTGGGTCCAGGTTTGTCTCTGGCCGAGGAGACGCAGCAACTCGCCAGGGAATTGGCACGGGAGATAAGCAAACCGCTGCTGATAGACGGTGATGGCATCACCGCGTTGTGTGCGGATTTGCAGATTTTGAGAGAGCGGCAGGTGGAGACGATTCTCACGCCTCACCTGGGCGAGATGTCCAGACTCACAGCTAAAAGTGTTCGCGACATAGATACCCACAAAGTCGATGTCCTGCAGCGTACTGCCAGTGATCTGAACGCCATCGTCGTTCTGAAAGGCGCTCATTCACTGATTGGATATCCCGATGAGAGGGTATTTGTTAACATGAGCGGCAATTCCGGTATGGCCACAGCCGGGTCAGGCGATGTCCTGACGGGTACGATTGCTGCCATGTTCGGCCTGGGTTTGTCTGTTCAAGATGGGGTCAGGAAGGGTGTTTTTATTCACGGCCTCTCCGGAGACCTGGCAGCCCAGGACAAAGGGGAAGATGGCATAACAGCCCAGGATATACTCGACTACCTGCCTCTGGCGGTCAGGATGGACCGGGAAGGTCTGAACGAAACCCTCAGGGACCGTTACGCCGGCGCCCACGTGGTATAGGGGGGAAAAATGCGAGCTTGGGTTCTTGAAAAATTGGAACAGCCAAACGCTGTGATCGAGATCGCCGACGCGGGCGATCTACACACCCGTGGTTATTGAGCGTGCCAACAACCCAAGAAAAGGGGTCTTTGGCCTGCGCAGCCCGCGACGCCCCAATCCCAGCGGCGTAACGGTGATGGACCTGGTGTCGGTGGAGGGGAACGTGTTACGGGTGCGGGCTCTGGACGCCATCGACGGCACACCGGTCCTTGGCCTGAAGCCGGCGTGACCGGGCGGAGGTCAGGAATGTGTTGAGTTTTGTACCTGATGGTGACGGTTGGCAGCCCGACCCCTATCGCAATGATATGTCCCTGGTATTGGAGACGCGCGAGGGTATGTTTGCACTAAGTTAAGGAGGCAAAAAATGGTGACCGACCTTATTAAACTCAAGTCATTTCTGCACGCGGCTGAAAACTTGAGCTTTTCTGATGCCGCCAACCATATGCACCTCACCCAGCCAACGATCAGCCATCATATCAAAACGCTGGAGAGAGAGCTGGGCGTGGCGTTGTTTGTCCGTTCTGGATCCAATCTCAAATTAACCGAGGCCGGTCGCCTGCTATTGCCGCGGGCGCGCAAAGTCATCCACCAGGCGATTGAGATACAAGAAATGATGGCATCACTACAGCAGGGGGTCGCCGGCCATCTCAGACTCGCTTGCAGCACAACGGCCGGCAAGTATATTTTGCCTCTACTGGCCGCTCGCTTCTGCCGGCGATATCCTGGGATTCAGGTCAGCATTCTGACCTGCACGCCAGAGCATGTTGTCCCCCGCTTGCTGGAAGGCGAGGCGAATCTGGGTGTCGTCAGCAGTTATGACATCTGTACAAACGGGCTCGAGTGTCAAGAGTTTTTCAAGGATTCGATTACCTTGATCGTGCCACACGGTCATCCCTGGGCTTCTCGAGCAGGTATCGAACCCTGGGAGCTCGTGGAAGAACCGATGATCGTTCGCGAACCTGCCTCTGGGACAAGGCGGGTCATGCTGACTGAGCTGGCCAAACACGATATCACGCTGGATGATCTGAATGTTTTTTTAGAGTTGGGCAATGCCGAGGCTATCGTGCGGACGGTCACAGCCGGATTTGGGGTGTCATTTGTTTCCACCCTGGCGACAGCTTGTGCCGTCGAACGGGGGTACGTAGTTGAGGTGGCGGTCGCCGGGCTTGAGCTTAAACGCAAGATCTACATGGTCCGGTGTAGCCTGGAGGAGCCCAATCGCC
>JAHELX010000795.1 GCA_024643945.1 Anaerolineales bacterium | reverse complement strand
CGTTTTGGCCGGCGGCAACCTGATGCATACGCTCGGCTTTACGTTAGTCGCACCGATGATCTTGGCGCGCACTGGAAACGAGGAGCTTGTGCTGGGGAGTATTCAGTCGGCCGGTGCAATTGGCGGTACCATCGGGGGGCTGCTATTGGTCATCTCGGGAGGCCCAAAGCGCAGGATACACGGGGTACTGATCGGGTGGACACTTGCCAGCCTGATGGGGGGGCCACTGATGGGCGTTGGACACAACCTCACTCTGTGGGTTTTAGCCAGCTTTTCCTCTTCCCTCTTCGCCCCTATCATCTACGGCTCCGATCAGGCCATCTGGCAAGCTAAAGTGGCTCCTGACGTGCAGGGGCGTGTATTTGCCACGCGACAGTTGATTTCGCAAGTCACCATCCCGATTGCCATGCTGCTGGCGGGGCCTCTGGCGGATCGTGTCTTCGGGCCAGCCATGAGCCCAGAGGGCAACCTGTCCGGCACATTCGGTTGGCTGGTTGGGGCTGGGCCCGGAGCTGGCATGGCACTCCTGATTGTTTTTGCCGGCATTTTGGGGATGCTGGTCGGCTTGGGAGGATATGCCTTCTATAACGTGCGAAACGCTGAAGATATCCTGCCGGATTACGATGCGGAAGTCGCCCTGCCATTGGAGGCTTACGCATGAGCCGATCATTTCCTAAACCCAGGATTCGTTGATGAACTTCGATATTCAGGTCGCATATGGCCTTGAAGAGATCGATCAAGAGGCTTGGGATTATCTGGGCGAGGGTCGGCCCTTTACCAACTACCGCTGGTATCGCTTTGGCGAGACAGTATTGTCTGACGATACACCCATGTACGTCATTTTGTCTCAAGGTGGCCAAGCAGTAGCCCGAGGCACCTTCTGGCTCAAAAGGCAAGAACCTGTACCGATTGCTTCGAAGCCGGTACGGCGTCTCATCGAGATGATGCTCCGACGCTGGCCCCTATCGGTGTGCCGGTCGCCTTTGACCAGCACCTCGGGACTGATCCTGCCTGAGCCGCCGTTGCGTGATGCGGCCCTTAAGACCATAGCCCAGGTCGCTCAGGAAGAGGCACGGCGATACCAGGCTTCTCTTGTAGTCTTTGACTATCTGGAGTGCCACCAGACGCAGTGGTTGGGGTGGCCAGACACATTTACGCCGGTGACGATTCCAGACCCAGGGACCCGTCTGGTCATCACCTGGGCTGATTTTGAAAGCTATCTCAAGCACTTGCGCAAGTCGGTGCGCAAGGATTACCAGCGACACCGCAATCGCGCCGCAGACTCGGGGATCGTAATCAAACGTCATCCGATGGTGATAGATCTGGATGAGGCCATACCGCTGATACGTAACGTCGAAAAACGGCACAACTCAGCGCCCAATCCCCTGGTGCGGACGATACTGGAAAATGCCAATATGGTAGACGCTACCTGGCTGACGGCAGAGATAGCGGATCGCATGGTAGGTTGTGGCCTGCTGTTGGGAGATGGAGGCACCTGGTTCTTGGCACTGCTGGGACTGGATTACAACGTGCAATATGTCTACTTTCAGTTGGTCTACGCGGCAATCCGCTGTGCGGTGGAGGCAGGCGTTCAAGTCTTGCGGGGAGGCGGGGGGGTCTACGAGATGAAGCAGCGATTGGGATTTCAGCTAGAGAGCAATAACTACGTGGCTTTTGCCGCGAGCAATCCAGTGCTCCGCTGGCTTGGACAGCACCTGACGCTAAGTTGACGCACGGATTTTCTGGCGAGGAGGATGATCTTGGACTCCGAAACGTTCCGAGGCTTGCCTATGGAGAAAATCGCCCGGCTGGTGCGTGCAGCCGGCCCAAAGGTATGTGTGTTTCCGATTAATGGCACTCGCCGTTGGTTCAGGCTGGAATATCCATCGATGCGAGAAGAAGACCTGGGAACAACGTATATGGATGTAGCCGGAAAACGCTATGTTGAACTCTTCCGGCTGTTCTTCGACCACGGTCTGGACACGTTGCTGACCCCCATTTTCGGCCCAGAACTTTTGACGCGGGGCGAAGACTATGTAGAAATGGTCGGCGAGGGGATGGCCCGGCTGGCAACCCATCCGGATTTCGTGAACTTCTACCGGGATTATGGCGTGCGCGTACGCTTTTATGGTGACCATCGCAAACTCCTTGGCCCGACGCCTTATGCTTACCTGTCGGATCTGTTTGACCGGTTGACAGCACAAACGCTTGCCCACGATCAATACCGGCTATTCTTTGGTGTGTTTGACTTCGACCCGAACGTCAGCGAGCCTGTGACGGAGGTCACTATTCGCTATTACGCCGAGCACGGATCCATGCCCGACAAGCGCACCCTGGTCGAGATGTATTATGGCGAATATGTGAAACCGGTGGACCTGTTTATCGGCTTTGACCGGTTTTGTGCCTTTGGTATGCCTCTGCTGGGGACCGGCAACGAAGACCTCTATTTCACTGTCTGCCCCTCGCTCTATCTGACGCAGCAGCAATTACGCGATATTCTATACGATCATTTATACGCCCGCTCCGATGACGGGCCTGACTATACAGATATGACACCTGATGATTGGATCTCCATGCGAGACTTTTATCGAGCCAATCAGGGAAAGACCTTGGGGGTGGGTTCGAAGCGCAAGCCTGGCAGGTTCTGGTATCCGCTGCCGCAAGTAGAACTGCCCGAGAATCATACCGATTCACAATAAACAGGCTCTTTTGGCCACACCTGGTCTGTTTCAAAGGGGTGTTTATGCTATCAAGACAAGCCAAAGTTCTGCTCGTTGTTCCACACAGCCCTTATAGAACTGTACTTTTTCTTCAACAGCCCATCGGCCTATTATATGCTGCTACCATCCTCAAACAGCGTAGTTATCAAGTTTCTATCCTGGATTTGCGTGTCAATGGCTCGCTGTCAATCGAGGAAACACTGGCAACTCTGGGTATACCTGATCTAGCTGTCGTTACAACCAGTACCTATGATTTAACCCAGTGCTACCCCTGGAAACTGGATACTGCCAAACAAGCAGTAGCCGAACTCAAAGAACACTGCCCGAATGTTTTCGTAGTGGGAGCACACGGCACTTTGAATCCTGCGTTGACCCTTGAAGAA
>JAHELX010000794.1 GCA_024643945.1 Anaerolineales bacterium | reverse complement strand
CTTCAAGGTGGCCGAGTTTGACATTATGTACAACGAGGGCATCTCGAAGGTAGGGGATGTGCTGGACATCGCGGTGGATGCTGGGATCGTGGACAAGCGGGGATCGTTCTACTCGTACGGCGAAACCCGCTTGGGGCAAGGGCGGGAGAACAGCAAGCAATTCCTGCGCGATAACCCCGATATAGCCTTGGAGATAGAGAACCACGTCCGGGAGGCGGGTAGTTTGCCCAAACTGAAGTTCGGCCAGCCGGACGACGATGGCATCGAGCCCTCTGAGGAAGAGTTCCCGCTTGAATTGGATCTGGTAGAAGCAGAGGCCTGATTCATCTCTTCGCTATGAGGGGGGCCATTCAAGATATTTCTCTACGGGGCAGTCTTGAACACGAATGCCACGAATTTCCTCGTAAGGAATATTCGTGGCATTCGTACATTCGTGTTATTCGTGATAGAGGTTCGTTTCTAATGTCAAAAACGCTGGACGTACCCAGCCTAAGGAGTGAGTTTGCATGTAGTCGTGGCTTGGGGTAAAATCCAGTCGTCTACATCAATTGGCGACTCCTTTCCGACAGGCTGTACTGACGGAGGCCTCCCATGCCAGAAACCGTAGCCATCACCCCACTTAAAACCCTCTTCAAGTTCCCGTTTCAGGGACCTAATTGGCGCAACAATTTCATCATCGGGGCGGCGCTCACACTGGCTAATTCCATCGTTCCGCTGGTGCCCATGATTTTCGTATACGGCTACGCCTTGCAGATTATGCGCCGGACGGTCGAGGGGCAGGACCTGGAGTTACCCCCCTGGGACGACTGGGGTAAGCTGGCGCTAGACGGCCTGCGCCTGATGCTGGTCGGGCTGCTTTACCTGCTGCCCGGTATTCTGGTCCTCCTGGGCGGGCTCATTCTTTACTTCGCCAGCTTCGTTTCCTTGCCATTGCTGGCAGACGCCGCCGAAAAAGGGGGTGATGGGCAAATTGCACTACTTTTGTCAATTAGCTTCTTGGGCAGCATGGCGATTATGATGCTCTCCATGCTGCTGGGCTCGCTCTTGATTTTATTGGGGCTAATCCCGCTTCCGGTGGCCACCGCCCACTTCGCCGTCCGAGATCAGGTGACCGCCGCCTTTCGCATCCGCGAATGGTGGCCTCTCCTGCGGGCGAATAAGTTGGGTTACTTTGCGGCCTGGGTAGTAGTTTTTGGCTTGATGTCTATTTTGTATTTTGCTTTCGCTATGGCCTACTACACCCTGATCCTGTGTTGCCTGATCCCCCTACTGGCGGCACCGGTTAGCTTTTACCTGTCCGTCATCGCTGCCGCCCTGTTCGGCCAAACATATCGCGAGAGTATGACTGTAGTGGAGGCTGCGGAGGCAGCGCCGGCCGACTGAAGTGAACAATCCCCCTTTGACCAATTCCTCCCTTTCTCTTAGAATAGGCAAATCAGCAAGCCCGCCAGTATACGATTTTGCAATCAGTGTTCATTCTGCGGATTTGCTGGTTCGCTGATTCGCTGATCCTTCGGAGGCCTTATGACCACCCCTATGCGCCGCCAATACCTCCAAATCAAGAGGCAATATCCCAATGCTATTGTCCTCTTCCGTTTGGGCGACTTTTACGAGACCTTTGACGAGGACGCCGAGGTTGTAGCTGACGTGTGCGACATTGCCCTCACCTCCCGCCCTGTGGGCAAGAACCAGCGGGTCCCATTGGCGGGCGTCCCCTACCACTCGGCTGACACATATATCGCTCGCCTGGTAGCCGCCGGGCACAAGGTGGCCATTGTGGAGCAGGTGAGAGGCGGCGTGTCCAGTCACTTGAGGAGTGAGATGAGCCGGGGCGGCGGCAAGAAAGCTGCCGTGGATACGTCCCAGGGCTTAGTCCACCGCGAGGTGGTACGTGTCGTCACCCCCGGCACCCTGGTGGAGCCGGCGTTGCTGGATGATCGGCGCAACAATTACCTGGCGGCGCTGGTCGTTGAGGGAAACCGGGCCGGCCTGGCCTACGCCGATATCTCCACCGGCCAATTTGCTGCCACCCAGCTCGACGCCTCACAGGAGGGGCGTGCCATTGCCGAGGAACTGGCACGCCTTCAGCCGGCTGAGTTGCTGGTCAGCGATCAGGAAATCGGGGAATCAGGGATCAGGAAATCAGGAGGCAGAACATCAGGGGATCAAATGCCTCATTCCCTGATCCCTGATTCCCTGAGTCCTGGCTCCCTGATCACCCCCTACGACGCCTGGCGCTTTGATCTGGAGACTGCTCGCCAGGCGCTCCTCGACCAATTCGATGTGGGCACCCTGGACGGCTTCGGGCTGGGGGGCAAGCCGCTGGCGGTCCGCGCCGCTGGGGCCGTCGTCCAGTACCTGGTCGAGACACAGAGGGGCGCACTGGAGCATTTGACGCACGTCGCCACCTATTCCACCGATGGTTTTATGACCCTCGACGCCGCCACCCGGCGTAACCTGGAGCTGACGCAGACCCTTCGCACCGGTTCGGTGCAAGGATCGCTGTTAGGCGTGCTCGACCTGACGGCGACGCCCATGGGCGCCCGCCTGCTGCTCAATTGGCTGCAACAACCCCTGCGGGATCTGGATGCCCTCGACCAACGTCTCGACGCTGTGGAGGCGTTGACCCAAAACACCCCTATTCGGGCTGAACTGCGCGCTGCCCTCAAGCATGTCAGTGACCTGGAACGGTTGGCCAATCGGGCGGCGCAGGGAATCATCCGCCCCCGCGAATTACACGCTCTGCGGGAAAGCCTGGAGGTCATCCCCAATCTCCACTCTCCACTCTCCACTCTCCACTCTCCACTCTCGAACTCCTTGCTTTTCACAATCCGGGATATACTGGACCCCTGTCCAGAAGTGGTAGAGCTTATCGCCCAGTCTATCGCCGACGACTCACCTGCCACCCCTACGTCGCCTGGCATCATCCGCCGGGGATTCTCGGCCGAGCTGGACAACGTGCTGGTCGCCTCCCGCGATGCAAAGGCCTGGATTGCCAATCTGGAGCAAACTGAACGCCAGCGCACCGGCATCAAGAACCTCAAGGTAGGCTTCAACAAAGTCTTCGGCTACTACCTGGAAGTCAGTAAAAGCTATTTAAGTGCG
>JAHELX010000793.1 GCA_024643945.1 Anaerolineales bacterium | reverse complement strand
TCTCGCGAGAGGTGGCTGTCGTCGGCGTCAATCAAGGTGATGGGCACCTCTTTGATGTCAACACCCAGGGAATAGGAGAAGGCGATCATCAAAAAGACTGGGATCAAGAGTAACATCAAGAAGGTACTCCGGTCTCGCAGAATGTGGCGCGTCTCTTTGATCATCACGGCATAGGTTTTTGCCAGATTCATCCCTTAACCCTGCGCATAATCCACAGCACGATGGCCGCGCCGAAGGCGGAATCACCCAGGGCGAAGAGGATTTTGAGCCACACCGGGTGGTCAAGACCAATGGCGCCCAGTAGCCAAAACCATTCCAGACTGCCAAAGACCAGCATCGCCGCGACGCTGGCAATGAGATCCCAGGCCAGGCCATAAGGAGGTTTGCTCTTGAAGGCTGCTGGTACCAACCAGCCGATGAGCAGTCCAACTATGGCAAAAAGGATGAGTAGCACGATGTCCATGGTATTCCTCCTTGGTTTTAACGCATCAGGCCTCTGAGGGTAGTTCGGCAATGATGATCGAGTCATAGCTGCCGTAAGGGTTCGGAACGTAACTGTCGGCTTGCCAGTCGTCACGCCAGTGCTCACCGTCCAGGAGATAGCGGAAGCGATACTCACGTCCTGCCTCTAATTCCAGCTCGATTTCCCAGTTTCCTGCCCAGTTGTGTCGAAAGGGCAGGTTCTCCCGGTCCCAGTCGTTGAAATCGCCTACCAGGTTGATGCGTTCGGCCCAGATAGAGCCAGGGATCTCGAAGATCACAATCACTTTGCCCTTGTTAGGAGAGCCTCGTTTGCGAATCATGGCCCTTCTCCTTTCCCCTCGGGTGGAAGAGTTGAGTAATTCGCTACACGCTGCTGTTTAGAGTGTCAGCAGATAAATAGTGATTGCCGCATTTATTTCTATCTTGTTGCCGCCAACCCGCTTAAGATGGTTTCGATGAAGACCTGGCTGGCCCGCTCTAGTTCCACCTCGTCTGGCATGAGCATCATGTAGAATGCCAGGCCATCGTAGACAGCCATCACAGCCAACGCCAGTTGGCTGGCGTCCACGGCTTTGAACTCGCCGGTCTCGATACCTTCTGCAATGATCCCGGCGAGCACCTCTCTGTATTGAACCAGTATGTTGGAGGACAACTGATTCAGTTCTTCGTTCAGGGCGCTTTGCATCCAGAACTCAAAGAACACGTTGAAAAAGCTTTCGGTTTCTTGAAAGAACTGCACGAACCCCTGAGCTATGGCGCGCAACTTGCCTGAGGAGGTTGTGGGCTGTTCGAGGATGTTTTCAAAGTCTTGGCGCATGTCCAGGAAGAACGACTTCACCAACGAAAAGAACAGGTCGTCTTTGCTTTTGAAGTACCAGTAGAGGGTTCCCTTGCTCAGTCCGCTTTCGGCCACAATGTCGTCCATCGTAGTATTGTGGTAGCCCTTGCGGGCAAAGCAGGCCAGGGCGGCGTCCATGATTTGCTTGCGCCGTTCTTCGGTCCGGTCAGGCTGGGATACGGGTTGTGCGTCCATCTTTCTACCCCTGTTTCTTGCCTTATCATAAACTGACCGGTCGGTCTAGACTGACCGGTCAGTCTAAATATAGCACAAAACGTGGTCGGAGTCAATGGTTGTTTGACATAAAGACCATAAGTGCTTGCTTAAAGGCGTTCAGCGGGGATTCGGAGAGAATTCTTCAGGCCCTTGAAAGGAGTGCCTAACTGAGTGACTATAGTCTGCGTATCCGGCAAGAGGTGTACTGAATTATTCCGTCTCAGGCGGCGCAATTCTAACCTTATTGCCCCCACGCCTGCAGTTCATGACGGGCGACCTCTTGGTTGAGTGTGTCAACACAGACTTCGAAGTCTTGGGGTTCGTCGCCCGTCGCATATTCGGGATCAGCGTAGTAGTCGCTAAAATAGATCACGCGCTCTTGATTGTCATACAAGACGACCACAATCAGTAAATAGTCCTGCAATCGGTCGCCTGGATTGCGGATGGTGCCTCCGACGCAGTAGAAGCCTCCTCCTGGGTCTTCATACAGGTCTGAAAACTCGAAATCCTGGCGAGGGTTTTCGTTGCTCGGTTCAGCCTCGACCCTCAAGTCGAAGTTGGCCGCGCTTTGAATGCCCTCCACGGTTAATTCAAAGGGCGCGCGTCCACCAGGGGGTATAACCGGGACAGACCAGTAGTCGTAAGTACTCTCTTCATCGGCGATGACCTGACCTTGGGCGTCGTAAAAAGTGCCGGTGATGAAAAAAAGCTCTTGAGAGGTCCCGGTGTTGTTGATAAAGTTGCCATACAGTTGCAAACTGTCATCCTCTTGGTCGGCGTAGACGCGTACACTGGAGAACGACCAGCCTGAGGTTTGAGGGATGGGTGTCACCGTCGAGGCAATGGCGGGGGTGCTCGTCGGTATGGGGGGAGTGAGGCTGGCCGCGGATGTGTCGGCGGGTAGTGGGGCCGGGATTGTAGCCGGCGTCTGGCTGGGAGTCTCGCTGGGCGCGGACGCGACGGCTGGGGCCGATGTGGGGGGCGGCGCAAGGGTTGGAGAGGCCGGAACAGCAGCCTCGGGGGCTGGAGGGCTGGTTGGCGTGGGTGCCAGGGGCGGGGAAGCAGCAGGGGGCTGCTCTGGCATCGCCATAGCCAGAGAGGTCCCGGGCGCTGTTGGGGTGAAGGTCGGCAAGGGGGTGCGGGTGGCAATCGAGGTAGGTGCTATTGGAACGGCGGACTCGAGGAAGGCACAGGCCAACGTGGCTAGAGCCAGGGTGGTGACTGCGACCAGGACGGGTAACGGTAGCGGATGCCAGCTCACCTGGCTCGACCATAGTGCTTCAGTGAGCGATTGCCTGGACACATCCTTGCGCCACTGCATCTTGAACCTACTCCTCTATCTTGCGAGCAAAAATGAGGTAACCAGTATGTCCTACCATGGTGTCGGCCGGGCGCAGCCGCTCGGGGACCGGCTTGTATTGGCGCAACAGCAACTCCTCCACTTCGATGTCGCCGAAGCGGTGGCGTTCCAGTCCCGCGACCAGGTCGCTGACCTGATTGGTGGTCGGCACCAGGGATCCGAAGAAGCCCCCACCTTTGAGCGCCTGGCGGGTCTGCTCGAGGTAATCC
>JAHELX010000792.1 GCA_024643945.1 Anaerolineales bacterium | reverse complement strand
CTCGTCGCCAAAGGTCTCTCCATCGGTGAGCAGGAGCATGCGACTGACCCGCCCGGGGTCCAGGAATTTGCGCAGTTCGTTCATCCCCTCGCGCATGCCGAGCGATATGGCCGTGCCGCCACCATCTTTGATGGCGTCAATCTGTTGCTTGAGCCCGGCGGGATCGGCCGCCGGTTGGGCCGGGACCATCACCTTCACCTTGTCGTCAAAGATGACAACGGAAACCACATCCTGGGGGGTCATCTGGTCTACGGCCAGTTTGGCAGCGGCTTTCAGGTCGCGCAACTTTTGGCCGCTCATCGAGCCGCTGTGGTCCAGCACCAGGCTGAAGTTGACGGGCATCTGCACGTTGGCCAGCGCGGCTGTGGGCATGGCTTCAAGGAGCACGTAGGCCAATTGCGGCCCCCCCGTTACCGGGAACTGGGTTTTGTTGAGTTGCACATTCAGACTTACTTCTCCAGCCATTCAACACCTCCTGTTAATGGATTAGAGATTGGACATTGGAGACTGGTAGATTGGTAGATTGGTAAATTGGTAAATTGGGAGATTGGTAGACTGGTAGATTGGTAGATTGGTAAATTGGTAGGCTGCGTCAATCTCCAAAGAGTTCCGGATGCTGGCGGGTGTAGTTATTGAGCTGAATTACCGAAAGCACCAGGAAAAGAATCTCCAATGGCCATAAGAAACAAAGGGCTATACCAGCCGTAAGCGTGGCGATAACCGCGCCCACGCCCACATACATCAAGTTGCCTATCAATATGGCCAGCCCGGTGCCTACATTACCGGCGTACATCCAGCCGATGCCGAGGAAGCCGAACAAGCCAGGTAGCACTTCCAGGATGATGGTCAGGCTGCGATCCTTGGGGGGACGGGGCGCGTAGGTTGGCACCGGGTAAGGGTAGGCTGCCGGTTGGGCCGGCGGCGGCGCATAGCCCGCCTGGGCTTGGCCGAAGTCCAGGGCCTGGGTGGCGCCTACGTCATATTCGGCCTGGTACACCAGTTGCAGGCCGCCGATGCTGACCACATCGCCCGGGTTTAGCGTCTGCTGGCCAGTCACCGGCTGGCCATTGACAAAGGTTCCATTGCGGCTGCCTAAATCAACTATGGTAACGCTCGTGCCTTGTACCTGTAGTTGGGCATGCCGGCGTGATACCCGGTCGTCGTTCAGCACGATGTCGTTGCTGGCCGGGTCGCGACCGATTGCCATCGTCGCGTTGGATAAGGGATACGGTGTTGCGTCGGGTCCAATCAGCTTCATAGGGTTTTCTCCTCTCATATCTGTGAGCGGCCACAATGCGAACAGAATCGTGCCTGGGCGCGGATTTCCCCCCCGCAGTGGATGCAACGGCGGGTAACGGGGAGCTCCTCCTGCGGCGGGGCAGCAGCCGGGACGGGAACAGGGGCGGCCTGCTTCCGGCGTGCAAGGATCAGGATGACGGCAACCGTGGCCAGAAGTGCCAGCAGCACGACGCCCACGATCCCGCCAATGAGCCCCATGCTACCCAGGTTGAGGCGCGAGCTAGGCGTCAGCACTGCTTCTATCGAGGTGGGATTATACCAGATGGCGGTACCACCTTGTACCTGATCGGCGTTGCTGGAGACGATGCGCCCTCCCGTCAGCCGCACCTCCTGCGTGACCAGGCCGCCGCTGCCGCCGTGCCATTCGAAGTGGATCTGGCCTTCTGCGTCCTCGTAGATTGTAGTCCCCTCATTAAAGACAGTCGCTAAAAGCGTATCGTAGCCCTGGCCTTTTTCCTCGATGATGTAGGTGGTGCTGCCATCGGCGGGATGTTCTTTGCGCCACTCTGCCTCGACACCCGCTGCCCGCCATTGATTGATAGTCTGTTCGATTTGCGTGTCGGTGGCGGCTTCGCCGCCCCACATCTCACCGGCGGCGAAATTAATCGATTGGACTGCATCCCACGCTTCGCCTTTGTAAAAGGTCACGTCTACTTTGGCCGTACAGCCGACCAGGGCCAACAGGGCAATACACAGGCCGATGAGCCAGGTTCGCCTGAAAGGTGGTTGGGTCACAGATTATCTCCTTTCGATCTGCTAACTCTCCCGCAAGTCTTAAACAGCGATGTTCGCCAGGACGCTGCCCTGGGGTAGGTGCTCAGACACATAGGCCCGCAAGAGCAACCTGCGGGAGGGTAGGCTGAGTGCCATCTTACCGGGCTCAACATATCACGGTCCAGCCCGCGGCCGGTCAGCCACAGAAGTCAGGGCCACTCCGGCTGCCGCCGACAGAAAGCCAAAGACGCTCAACCAGTAGCCTCCTCCCAATTTGATCATCTGAAAACCTGCCTCGGCGTTGGCAGCGAGCACGCGGATGAAGAACAGGCCAGCCATGCCCAGGCCACCCACAACCGCTGCCAGGTCGAGGGCGCGGGTCACCTGCGCAGGAACAGGCGAGTTAGAGATCAATCCCAGGCTGTGAGCTGCATTGAGTCCACCCAGAACCAGCAGGCCTAACCCGGCCAGGGGCACCAACCATAGAAATGAGACGGTAGCCTCCTGGCTGCCGCCATAGGATGACGTGGCCGAGGTTGCCAGATCGTAACCGCTGAACTCGGCAGCGCCGCACGAAGCCCATGTGGTCATGAAGCCAAACAGAACGAGCAGGGCGCCGAAGGTGACCAACCCGCTCCCCATCGCCCGTTTGGACTGAGGTGATGACATCGCGACTGGCGAGGGGGGAGGCTGAGCGGCCGCCGGCGGGGCATAGGAGGGGGGCGGCGCGCCCCACGTCTCGGGCCGTGGCGGATCAGATCCGGGCGCAGACGCCGTGGGGGTAACTGGGGGCACAGGTGCCGGGGCAGGTTGTAGCCGCTGGCCGCACCCCTTGCAAAACGAGGCCCCTTCCCGATTTTGTGTACCACATTGGTTACAGTACATCGTTTTGGATTCTCCTTCTACTCTATAGTAACGACAATGACACTCAAATTATCCTCCCCGCCCGCCAGGTTGGCCCGCTTGATCATCTCGTCGGCGGCGCGCTGCGGGTCTGGCTCAGCCAGCAAGATCTCCTGCAGGCCGTCTTCTGCAGGCCGTCGGGGCGCAGGCTCTCCCACACCCCGTCGCAACAGAGCAACAGCCGGTCACCAGGGG
>JAHELX010000791.1 GCA_024643945.1 Anaerolineales bacterium | reverse complement strand
GCTGGAGTGCCGAAGTGATAGGCGCTGTTTTCAGTGTCAAAGCTACTGTAGTACGAACGTGCCCGCACGTATACGGTACCGTCGCCAGCCACCACAGGCGGCTCGCCTACTTCGCCAGAGCCTCCCGACCAGAGCGCCGGCACCACGTATCGCCGGCTGCCGTCGCTAGCGTTTAGCACGTAAAAGGTTTCATACTCAGGGTGCTCCTTGGTCAGCCAGTTCACGATGGCGTTTTGCTCGGCATTAAAGCGGGCGGCGTCGTATGGAGCGTGGAGGTCAGCCCCGTGGAGACCTGAGTAATGGTTAATGTGCGTAAAATCATCGGGGAGGGTGAGACCAGCAGTGCGGCCCATCAGTGTGTCGCCGCCATTGAGAGCGCGGGTCGCCGAGCCAGGGCTGGTTCTAAAGATGACGGCGTTCCCGTTGTCGGCGATCACTGGATAGAAGCGGCGGGTACTGATGCCGTGCATTTTGGCCGATTGCCAAACCAGATTCCCGTTGAGATCCAGAGCAAAGGCGATCATGTTTTCATTGGCAAAGTAAATGCGCCCGAGAGTCACGTCTATGGCGGCGGTGTTGAGGATAGGCGCGCCGCTAGTGTAGCTCCAGCGGATGGTGCCATCGGCTGCGTTGAGAGCGTAGAAGATACCATCTTCCGCGCCGAGGTAGATAGATCCGCCGTATACGGCGGGTGAAGTGCGAAAGCCACCCAGTGCGACAATCTCCCGATCCCAGAGCAGTACGCCGCTGGAGGCGTTGAGAGCGTAAGCGTGGCCGTTGGTGGCGGCATAGTAGAGGACGTTGTCTACGACCGAGGGCGAGGCCATAATCATGCCTGGCTCGGCACCGTCGTACGACCAAACAACGTCGCCGGTTTCGGTATCGAGGGCATACATATTATTGCGCGACGTGCCTACGTAGACCAGTCCACCAACGACGATCGGCTGGTACTGGTTGAAGACCAGCTCCGAGGTCTTTTCATCGCCGCTGGCGAAGTCGCGGACCCAGACTGGGGTCAGGCTGCTCCAAGACGAGCCAGGCGGGAGGGCCAGTTCCTGAGAGGTGGCATTGGAGCGCGCCAGGTCGTGCCCCAGCATAGGCCAGTCGTAATCGACACTTTGGGTCGGGGGCGCGCCTGGCTCGTCGGCTAGCGGTCCGGCCATGGTTGCGACGGCCAACGTCAACGGGATTGCGATGGTCAAGGTGATGGACAACAGGAAGCGTTTCGGTAGCGAAAAGTGTTTCATAATGCCTCCAAACCAGGATAGAAGTGTGTGAGCCCTACTTGAAGACAGTCGGCAAATACACGCCGAGAGGGTCAACGATGGTGGTAGCGCTGGCGGTGCTGGTGATTCCTCCGCCGGCGGTGAGAATGGCGGTGTTGCGCAGTGCAAGTGGGCCGTCAACTTCTACGGTAACGGGGAAGGTAACGGTTACTATCTGGCCGATTGTGGGATTTCCCATCCACACTACTTGCCGCACGCCGGGATCGTAGGTGGCATTGCCGTCACTGGCGTTGATGGGGCCGGGTTGACTCAGCCCATCGGGCAGCGTGTCGACCATAGCCAATGGTTGGCCAGTACCCAGCCAACTCAGGGTGTAGGTAAGGATTTCGCCGTTGGTTACTTTTGTAGGCTGGACCTGTTTGTTCAGTGCTGCTGGGGGCTGGCCCCAAATCACGCTCAAGGTGGGGCGCCCTTCGGCGTTCCAGTCACCGGTATCGGACGAGACAAAGTATTTACCACTATTGGTGTAATAATCGGCTTCGTAGAGAGCCAGGCGCAGGGGAACACCGGCTGCATAGGCTGCGGCCGTTGCCCCAGTTACGTCCCATTCCCTGGGCACACCTGGCCAGTCAACGCCCGAGGTCAGCGGCTCCACGCGGGCAGCAGCCACGTTCTCCAAGGCCAGGGGAGCGTTGTTCCACGTCAACGTTGCCTCATCCCAATCCTTGGCTAGCGTGAGAACCTGGATGAGCGACGGTTTTGCCTCGCCGGGCTGTCCTGCGTTTCCGAATTGGTGCAACGTCAGGGTGGCTGAGATGATGACTTTACCGGAAGGTAGGGCATCTGTGGGAAAGGTGACGTAGTACTTGGAAAAGCAGGGCCAATCATCCACGTTGCCCTGGTTCTGGATGTTGAGGTCACTTTTGCCGGCGTAGTTGGCCTCTCCCCACTCGGTCCAGTAGTCCAGACCTTGGCCACAGGTACTTCCTCCGCCGACAGCGGCATCTGTCACAACTACACCATCCAGCTTGTGGCGAATGGTTGTTGTGCCTGCGGCGAATGCCGGGGGAGATTGATAGGGAGGTGGGTTGAATACGAGTTCGCCCCAGGTAGTGGGCTGGGGATCCTGGGTGGCTTCAGGCCAGCTTTTGTCGGAAATGTTCGGTGAACCGATTATATTATCCCGGTCGTGTACCACCAGGGCCAGTCCCCAGGTGGTGCCATCGGCCGGCGGGCCAGGGAGGCCCAGGCTGGCGAAGGGGATGTAGAAATCCAGTGTCCAGCCCCGATCATCGTGACCGCTGTCATTGTTATTGAGGTCAGATCCACGCCAGGCAGAGTCAGTGGTGAATGGGATCGAGGAAGGTACCCATTCGCCTCCATCTCCCTGGAAGGCCATCTGATAATTGGTTCGCGACTCCCACCAGTTGATCTGGGCGATGAAGCGGAAGTTGCCACCGGTAAGGACATCCCCGCCGTCACCACTCAGATCCAAATAGAGAGTAGCGGCGTCCCACTCGTTCAGGTCGGAGCCAGGGCTTGTGTCGTACCAAAGGTAGCGATCGAATGTATTGATATTGATACGGAGGTGCTCGTCGTTATAGCCTATGCGCACGTCGGTATAGTTGTCAGTGCTATTGACCTGGCCGAACCAGAAAATGGCCGAAGGCCCTAGACTAACTTTACCACTAAAATAGGGGGCATTGACCCGGCGCAGAGCGGGGCTCTGGGCCAGCGCCGGTGTTATAAGGAAGGGAGAGGGGGGGAGGGTGATGCCTAGCCAGGGCAGAAGTGACACAAGCAAAAGCACAATGCCCAGTCTTTTCCTCGTTGCCATAGTATCTCCTTCCCTTTCTGATCTCTGGCTGTTAAGGAATGTATTCCCCCGGCTTTC
>JAHELX010000135.1 GCA_024643945.1 Anaerolineales bacterium | reverse complement strand
CTGCAACACGTCACACCCCCCTCCGCCTTGCCCAGCTCTGAGATGTCGACCAGCCGGACCGGGATGCCCCCCTCCTCCAGCCGGCGGCGGGTAGCCGGGTAGGCGGCGGGATAGACCACGGTTTCGCCCACCAGCAGCGCGTTAGCCGCGAAGGGCTCCGCGGGGTCCACCTCAATCAGGTTCATGGGGCCAAATGCGCCGGCATCTACCCAGGCGGGGTTGGTGAGCAGGGTGTCCCGCGCCACCTGGGTCACCGCCGATTTCAGATGCAGACAGCCGTCGACCGCCACGCCCCTCACCGCGTACCCCAGGGGAGCCAGCCAGGCGCGCATTTGCTCGATGCCGGCCGGGTTGCTTCTGCCCGACAAACCCACCCATAACGTCTGGCCGATACGCAACACATCCCCCCCATCCAGGGTGCCCGGCGCCTGGATGTAGGCCAGCCGGCGATAGGGCGCCAGGGCTTCCGCCACGGAGCGCGTCTCGGGCCGGCGCGAATCGGCGCCCGGACGGGTCATGATCGCCAATTCATCCAGCACCACGGCCACATCTTCGACGAATACCGCATCCGGCAGCTCTGGCTCGAGCGGCATCCGCTGGATCTGGCAGCCCAGCGCTGCCAGGCACGCCTCGTACTGGCGATGTTGCGCCCGGGCCAGGTCGAGGTCAATCGCCTCCCGCGCCAGGTGGGTGAGTTCGCACTGTCCGATGCTGGGACTGACTTCCCGGGTAATGGCTATCCGCATAGGGGTCACCTAGGCAAACAAGTCCCGCTTGCGGAAGGGGGCGGCCAGAAAACGCCCGATGACCTTCCTGCGGGTCAGCCAGGTAATGCGCACGCCGGTGTGCTGGTTGGCCAGCACCTTTTGCGCCAGCCAGGGGGTGACCGTTTCCACCCGGTCGGCCAGAATGTTGAAGATGCGTTTGGCATCTTCCCACTCTTCTTCGGGGCGATCTTCGTATTGGCCCGTCACCAGGTCGGTCAGCACCATACCCGGCCTGAGCGCGCCCACCAGGATGGGGGTTCCTCGCGTCTCCTCCACCAAGGCATCGGTCAGGTAGTGCAGGGCGTATTTGGTGGTGCCGTACAGCGTCAGGCCTTCCACCCGGCGCCCATCGCTGCCCAGACCTTCCATATTGTAGAAGCTCCCGGAGCCCTGGTCGCGCATGCCGCGCAGCGCCACCTGCGCCCCATACATGGCACCGATCACGTTGGTATTGACCACGGCCTGGATCTGCTCCGGGGAACAATCCAAAAAGTCAAGCTGGGGGTGAGCGGTCCCGGCGTTGTTGATCCAGATGTCGATCGCCCCAAAGTGGGCTTGGGCGGCATCCCACAGGGCCTGCACCTGTTCCTTGTGAGTCACGTCACACGGCTGGCCAAAGATGCGCTCCGCTTCGTATTGTGAGGCCAGCCTGGCTACCGCCTGCTCGACGCCGGCTGGTGTGCGCCCGCTGATGATAACAGCACACCCCAGCGCCAGGAACGAATCGGCCAGGCCGTAGCCGATGCCGCGTGTGCTGCCGGTAATAACGACGCTTTTCATATCACCCTCTTTCTCCTTACTTTAACCCAATTTCTCTTTCTTCGCCGATTTTATGCATAGCTTCCAGCATAGCTTGATAATGTTCGAGGGGCAATCCTGCTGGGAACTGGTCTTTTAATTCATATTGAGCGATTAAGTTCAGACGCTTGATGGTGGCTCCCACCATGATTGGATCGATGCTCCATTCCTGCATCGTTTCCAGCATATCCTGCAATTCTGCCGCTTTCCGGGCGGCAGATAGTCCACCGCGTACGATCCAAAAAGCCATCTCCTGCTCTCGGGGCAGGGTGGCCACTGGCCTCACCACCAGTGGCCCCAGGAGGTCGAGATCAATACCCGCCTGGTGTGCGCTCAGGGCAAGCTCTAAGCAGAGGGCCTGAATGCCCTTGATATAGATGTTGGCCAAGGTCTTAATCGTCGTCGCCTTGCCAGCTTCCCCGGGTACCATTTCAATATTCATTCCATATTGGCTCATCACCTCTTTGAATGGTCCGGCCCCGTCCCCGGAGACGACCATAAGCGCTTTGTGTCCTGCCCGGACAGGAGTCTCAAAGAGCCCGATGTCCACAAATTTAGCTCCTTTGGCATGGATCACCTCCGCCGCTCGTTGCTTGGCCGAGGGGCTTGCATTGTTGAGGTCGGCAAACAGGCTACCTGAATGGATGAAACGCGCTGCATCTTCGGCGACTTCTAAAGCGACGTGGCCATACACGGCTGAAATCACCACTTCCGATCGGGTCACCAACTCCTCCAACGTTGGCGTCAACTCGACGCCTGCCTCTTGCGCCCGATGGCGTATCATTTCGCCATATCCAGGCTTTGCCATCGATCGGGCATAGGCCAGGATCTGTTCTACCCCCTCTTTTCTCAGCCCCCGCGACAGGTAATAAGCCACTTCGCCAAATCCAATGAAGCCGATGATGGGGTTAGTTGATGTCATTTCCTGCTCCTACTCAAACCACCCGAGATGCTTCTTAACCGGCCGAAGCTGCCCGCATCAAACCAGTCTTCAATCAAGCGGTATGAAACTGCGATGGGCGTGGGAAGCTGGAGTACCCCCTCCTTCAGTTGGCTTTGCATCTCTTCGCGCGTGAACCAGCGCGCGCTTTCCAGTTCATTCTCGTCGACCCGAAGCGGCCCCTCGGAGGCAACGGCGGTAAAACTCAACATCAAGGCGCTGGGAAAGGGCCAGGGCTGCGACGAGTGATAGGCTATGTCCTGGACTTCGACCCCGGTCTCCTCTTGCACCTCGCGCACGACCGCATCCTCCAGGCTTTCGCCCGGCTCCACGAACCCGGAGACGTTGGAGTACAGGCCTTCCGGCCACCAGGATTTTCTGATCAACAGGCAACGCTCGTCCCGGGCAACCAGCACGATAATGGCCGGGTCGGCGTGGGGAAAGTGGTGCTGGCCGCACTGGCTGTTGGCGCAAACCCGCAGACAGCCGCCCTCCGCGCTCCGGGTTGGGCTGCCACACACCCCGCAGAAACGGTGGCGGCCATGCCAGTAGGTCATGGCCCGGGCGTAGGCCAATAACGCGCCCTCTCGCTCGTCGAGCAGGGGAGTGATCCACCTCAAATCTCGAAACTCCCCCAGCTCCGCCAGCTCACTGGGGGCTGACTCTTCATCGGGAGGCAGGCCGATGGCAAAATAGGTCCTGTCCGCCAGCACGCCCAGTAGAACCGTCGATTCGGCCGTGGGGAGAAAATCGCGCGCCTGGTGAGGCAGAAGAAAGACCGGTTGGGGGACCTCCTCAACCGTAAAAAGATTCTTCAGTTGCCAGACCGGGATGAAGCGCGTCGTTTCAGCCTCCAGTTGGGCCGCAAGCCATACGGCATCCCGCTGCCTATCGGAGGCGCGATCCATGAACCACGTGGAGAAGTAGTTATGCGCAGAACGTGGGGGCTCTGGAAAGTGTTGCTTTGCCATACTGCTTACCCTTCCTCACTCGTTCTCGAGGTTTCATCTTTATTTTACCGGCTACCTATCACTTTGCACTTGTCCAGAAATAACTTGCTACTCGACATCACGCGGTGATGGTTACAAAGGGCTGCCCATCTTGGTGGCAGATCATCTGGATCGCGTTGCGGCCCGACATGGCCACCACCGGCACGCTGCCTCCCGGCTCGACCCACTGCCCGGCCAGGTAGAAGTTACGCAGGCCCGGCAGGGTCTTGCGCATTCCCCGAATCATCATAGGCATGGCGCAATCGTCCACTGCCGATCATCGCTCCGCACGGTCCAGCGCGGTTTGTAGGCGGGTAAGCGCTGTGCGTACCCGCCGCTCCAGGTTCCATAGTCGGTCCAGGTCATCCGGATTGTGGGCGGCCGCCTGGGCCAGCTTGGCGCTGGCGCGCAGCAGATTGAAGGCCGAACTCAGGACCGGCGGGCCGCCCTTGATCTTGTCCGCCCTTTGGACCAGCTCGTCCATCTCTGGGCGCCAGTCTCTGCTAAGCGTTTTGCGCCTGGGACGGGCCGCTTGGGCCAGCTCCGGTTCGAGAGTGGTGATGATGTGGTCATTCTGCTTGGCCGCCATATAAATCTCGTTCAGATCGGACCGGATGCCTCCGCCAAAAAAGATGTTATAGGAGCTCAGCAGCCCATCGTACACAATCTTTCCCTTGAAGGGCAGAAGCACCGCCTCGACCGCGATCGGCGGCCGTCGCCCATACAATACTTCTTCCAGGCTGTCATACAGACCCAGCATGCCATACACTTTGGAGCCCGCTCCGATGAAGATGGCGTGCTTTTTCAGGAAACGCAAGATGTGAAAGGTGCCTGAGACGAAGCGCTTCCACTTCTGAACGATTTCCAACTCTTTGTCCGGCAGGCCATCCGGGTTTTCGGCGACGTAGGCATCGATCAACTCCGGATTCTCCCACAGAACGTCACGCACTTTGAGTTTGTCTGCTGTCGGCAGCTCGACGTAGGCTTCAACTGATCCTACGTGGGGTAGAATCTGGCGCTGCTGGTTGACATAGAATTGCAGTCCCCACATCAGCTTGAAGAACAGATCGGCGTCTGCTGTTGATAGTTTCATTTTCCCTCCCGATGCTTTGTGCTGTTCTGGAAATGTGGTATAATGCGTTGGGTCAGGCGAGTCCGAGGTATTGGCCTGCCCATGCAATTCTTGCGTAAGGTAAGGAGAGCCGAACTCGCGTGTTTAACCCATTCAATGCTTTGCTGGGACTCTTTTCCCTCGACGTCGGTATCGATCTGGGCACGGCGAATACGCTGGTTCACGTGCGTGGCAAGGGCATCGTCATCAACGAACCCTCGGTAGTCGCCATTGAAAAGCGTTCCAAGCGACCCCTGGCCATTGGGATCGAGGCCAAAGAGATGGTGGGGCGTACCCCAGCCAATATTGTCGCCATCCGTCCCCTGCAGGATGGCGTGATCTCGGAATTCGAGATCACCGAGGCTATGATACGCCATTTCATCAAGAAAGTCCACGAGCAATCCCTTTTCCCCATCCCCAAACCCCGGGTGGTCATCGGAATTCCCAGCGGCGTGACAGAGGTAGAAAAGCGAGCTGTGCACGACGCGGCAATCGCTGCGGGTGCCCGTGAGACTTACCTTATTGAGGAACCCATGGCAGCCGCTATTGGTTGTGGCCTGCCGGTCACCGAGCCGCTGGGCAGTATGGTGATTGACATCGGAGGCGGGACCACTGAGATGGCGGTCTTCTCATTGGAAGGTATCGTGGTCAGCCGCTCCATCCGGGTTGCTGGCGATGAGATGGACGAAGCCATCATTCAGTATGCGCGCCAGAAATACAACCTGCTCATCGGGCAGCGGATGGCCGAGCGGGCCAAGATCACCATCGGTTCAGCTTATCCCCTGCCCGAGGAACAAACCATCACGCTGCGCGGTCGGAATTTGGTCACGGGTTTGCCAGAAGCGGTCGAAGTATCCAGCGTGGAGATCCGCGAAGCGCTCAGGGACTCGGTAGATATCATTATTGATACGGTCCGCAGTGCCCTCGACGAGACTCCCCCCGAATTGATCGCGGACCTGATGGAAAACGGCATTGCCCTGGCTGGCGGCGGTGCCTTGCTGCAGGGCCTGGCCGAACGATTGTCGGAGGAGTCCCGTATGCGCGTCTATGTGGCCGAGGATCCGCTCACCTGCGTAGCCCGGGGCGCGGGCGTGGTCGTGGAAAGCCTGGATCGATACGCCCGGGTGCTGGCCAGCTTGCAGCGAGGTAGCACCAATCATCGCATCTAACCCTGCTAGTACCCCATCACAGAGATTATGATATGATACAGATTACGCCCATGAGGCCGAATCTAACTTATCAAAATCACTTTGATGGGGCACTAGGGGCGAATACCCGCAATGTGCAAACGGCCTCCGTCGTTCTTGCGCATTGCGGGTTTTGTATAACTATGACGAATTATGAGTGACACGAGAACTCGTTGGTTGACCATTGGCCTGATGGGAGCTTTGCTCCTATTGGGGCTGGCATTGGGCCAGCTAGGTTACTTGCAACCGGTGCGTAACGCCACCCGTGCCTTGTTAGTACCCTTTCAGGCGGGGCTGACCCATGTTGGGACTGACGTCAGTGACTTGCTGCGTAGCGCTCGCGACCTGCGAGACCTGCGCCAAAATAATGCTCAATTGCAGGCAGAGGTCAACCGCCTCTCCGTGGAGAACGCTCGCCTTACCGAGGTGGAACACGAAAACGAAAGTTTGCGCCAACTCCTGAATTTCACCCGCAACAACCCCTGGTACGACTACAAGGCGGCAGCCGTGGTTGGCCATAAAATTGGCCAGGATACCAGCAATTTGCTCTTCTCCATTTTCATTGACGTGGGCGCCCGGGATGGGGTGGCTGTAGATATGCCCGTCATCACTGACCGGGGATTGGTGGGGCGGGTAGTGGCCGTCGGTCCTAACGTGGCCGAGGTGCTACCGCTCATAGACCCGGCCAGCGCAGTGAACGCTCGCGTCTCGACTTCCCGCGTCACAGGCGTCGTGCGCGGCAACATTGATGGCGGGCTGGTGATGGAACGTATCCCCCAAGGTGAAACGGTCAGCCCCGGCGACATTGTGCTAACCTCCGGCCTGGGAGGGAACTTCCCGGACAAACTAGTCATCGGGCAGGTCACCGAAGTCTTTCAGCGAGACCTCGACATGTTCCAGAGCGCACGCGTTCGCTCCACCGTGGATTTTGGCAAGCTGGAGATGGTGTTGGTCATCACCACCTTTACGCCCACCGATTTCGATCGAGAGTTGCAAGTGGTCCCTGGCGAGGAGGATATCCATTAGCGGCTACCTGGGATTCGCCATGTTGCTGGGACTGGCGCTGATTCAGTCTAGCCTTGGGCCGTTCCTGACCGTTGCTAACGTTCGTCCCGACCTGGTGCTGGCCGCCGTCATCGGTTGGACGCTATTGCGTGGGTCAAAAGAGGGGGTGCTGTGGGCCATCATCGGCGGCCTGTGCCTGGACTTGCTCTCCAGCGGCCCATTCGGAGTCATAACCGTTTCCCTTATCATCACCAGCCTCCTGAGCGGGCTGGGGTATGGTCTTGTCTTCGGCGGCTACCTGATCATCCCCTTGACCCTCACGTTCCCCCTTAGCCTGGCTTATTATCTGACGTATACCTTGCTGCTGAATGTGCTCAGACAACCGCTTCCCTGGCTCCTAGCCCTATCGAATGTTATCCTGCCGGCTTCGGTGCTCAACATCGCGGCAATGCTCCTCCTGTTTCCCCTCCTACGCCTCCTACATCGCCGTACCGGTCGTGAAGAGATAAGCTGGTAAGACAAAAGGTCTGTTCCTGATTCAATTCTTTTGTGATATAATGGAGTTGTGTCAACGAACATAATCCAGGAGACTTAGATGATCCCTCCTAATACCACCCGGGTCGTCGAGCTGAAAATACCGAGCGAACTGGGCTACGAACGAGTAGCCCGTGAGGCGGCTGCCACCGTAGCGCGCCGGCTGGGATTCTCACCAGAACGCATTGATGAGCTTAAGACGGCAGTTGATGAGGCGTGTACGAACGCTATCCGGCATGGAAGCAAGTCGGATGCCCGCATGAAAGTCGTGGTTGTGCTAACTGCCGACGAGACTAAGTTAGACATTCTGGTAAAGGACCCAGGTGCCGGCGACCTCCCGCCCAGCGAGGTTGTAGCCCCCGACATCCAGGCTCAAATTGAAGAACGGGGTCCCAAAGGGGGGCTCGGGTTG
Organism: Anaerolineales bacterium; assembly: GCA_024643945.1. The sequence continues at coordinate 3,936 of JAHELX010000135.1, read as the reverse complement.
TGGCTCATCCGTCAGATGGTAGACGAGGCTTACTTTATGGAGGACGACGAAGGGGGCGGCAATCAATTTCGGATGATTATCTATCGAGTGACCGACGAAAAGCATCCCGCCCCTGATGACGTACCCCTCCCGCCAATGGTTGATGAGGGAGGCAGCGGCAAATGAGTGATGAGATCCAGGTGACGGTCCGCTTTGAGAAAAGTGCCACAGTGATAGACCTGGCAGGGGACGTCACCACCTTCGCCGAAGAGGCAATTCACCAGGCTTATCAGGATGCCTCCTCTGATGGTGCGCATAACATCATCTTCAATTTCCGAGAGGGGGACTACATCAACAGTGCGGGAATTGCCATCTTGATCGGCATCGTGACCGAAGCGCGCAAGCGAGACCAGCGGCTATTGATGACCGGCCTCAGCGGTCACTTCCAGAAAATCTTCCGTATGGTAGGGCTTACCCAGTACGCGGACCTTTACCCCACCCTGGAAGAGGCGCTGTCCGCGCTTGACGTGACAGATTAATAATTTTTCATAACCTCGCGTAATACCTCGGTGGCATAGCTGCCTGCCGGCAGGCGAAAGCTGAGTATCAATCCGTCGTCCCAACCGACCTGAACGTCGGTCAGCGGGATACGGAATGGCCGGCGCGCCCCTTTGAACTTAACCCCCGGCAGTCGGAACTCGGCCAGGGAGAGGCCGGATTCTTTGAGCAGGTCTCGCTCTCGCTGCCCGGGTCTGCCCTCCGCCAGCAGCGATTTGGGGCCAAAGAGTGGCCCTGAGGGGCTGATCTCCAAGCGGCCTGCCCGCGGCTGTTCGAGGGCCGGGTCCTGCACCACAAAGGCGGCTCCGCTGGCGTGGATAAAAGCCACATCTCCCGCTTCCAATTGATCCATATTGTGGATACGCTGGGCCAGTAGGCGGTTAAACAGGTATGACTGGTAGGCCGAAAGGAACAAGCGGCGTAGTTTCTTGTCGAGGACGCGCAACGCTTGCGCGGTGTCTCCGCCATTCCTCACCAGCGCTGCCAACATGCGGCGTTCCTCGGGCAGAGAAGATGGCCATTGGGCCAGCGCCGCCGTATACTCTCCCGCATCGCAGGCAGCGCGCGCCGCCTGGATCTCAGCCCGTTCTCCCGCCTGGGGGTGCCCCAGGTATTCGTGAACGAAGGCCTCCGCGTCGCCACGCAATAAGGCCCATCCTAACAGGTGTGTATTCTCGCGTATGCCAAAGCGTTGCTCTCCAAAATAGTTGGGCACGCCACGCCGCTGTAACTCGCCCAGCACCGCCTCGGCGATGGGCATGGCCTCCTGGCTGGTGCCACGTACCCGGACGGTGAATCGATTGCCCGCCAGGTGTCCCAACTTCAGCTTGTTGCGGTGGCGGCTAACCCTCAGGATCTTGATGCCTGGTAATTCAAGAGCTTCTACCTGGCCCGGCTCAACGCCATCGATCGAGATCATCTGGCGCGTCACCGCCCGCGCATCTTTCAAGCCCGCATAGCCGGTGTCCTTTGTCGGTATTCCCAGCCGGCGAGCGATGGCGTTCATCGCCTGGTAGGTACTCAGCCCCCGCTTTTCCAGGTAAACGTAAACGTGCTGTCCTTCGCCACTGGGCTCGTACAGCGGTATCTCCTCGACGACAAAATCCTCTGGCTCAGCTTTGATACGACCGCCGGTGCCAGGATACGTATCGGTCAAAAAAGGTAACGGTTCCACTCACGATCTCCGTTTTACACTGGGGGCTGGGGGCTGGGGACTGGGGGCAATACCGTTCAAACAAGAGCGTTGGAGTTGAGGCTTCCCTCGCCTGCCGGAAGATGTCTGCCTACCCGCAGGTCCCCCCTGGGCCGCCCCAGGCGCAGACCTTTGGGGAAAGGCTCGACCCCGGCTTTATTTGAAAAGTATTGCCCTTAGCCCCCAGCCCCCAGCCCCCAGATTCTAGCGAAATGTTTGCATATCTCTTACGTAATTCTAACACAGGAAGCTTATAATCAGCGTTGTGAGTTCCCTTGGAGGTTGGGAAAAATGCCAATGTACGAGTATCGATGTGCCGTTTGTGGAAGCACATTTGAGCGGATGGCGAGCTATGACGATCACACCGTCGCCATTTGCCCCAACGGCCACAGCGACACGCGGCGGATTTTCAGTCCGCCTGGCATCGTTTTTAAAGGATCCGGCTTTTACGTCACAGATAACCGGTCAAGCGGAAAATCAAGTCACTCCGACGATTAACGCGGGTCTACTCAAACAGGCGGGCAATCTCGTCCCGCGCAAAGGTGGGCAGGGGGCGCCTGCCGCCTTGTCCCAGCAGTGTACATCCTTCCTTTTGCTCAACGGCTCGTCCCACAATCGTGGCCAGGATGCCCGCTGCTCGTAGCGCTCCCACAATGGCGTCTGTGTCTTGCGGAGGACAGGCGATGAGCAAGGCTCCCGAGGCAATCAGGCCCAGCGGGTCGAGATCAAATTGAGCGCATAAGGCCGCCGTCTCTGGCAAAATAGGGATGGCGGCTTCGTCTATTTCCAGTCCCACCCCGGCCGCCTGCGACATCTCCCACAGGCCGGTCGCCAGGCCACCCTCGGTGGGATCGTGCATGGCGTGAACCCTCCCGGCTGCCTGGGCAACCTGAGCGTCGTGTACTACGCTGATGCCCGGATCGTGCAAAAAGTCCTGGCAGCGCCTGATGTACCCGGCATCGAACACCCCTTCCAGATCGTCCCCCTTTTCCCGAGCGATGATGGCCGTCGCCTCCACTGCCACGCCTTTGGTGACGATGATGTTGTCTCCCACCCGCACGCCCGCCGTGGCTACAAAGCCGCCGGGAGCTACCTCTCCCAGCATGTGCCCGACGACAACCGGCCGGTCGAGCCCATAGGTGATCTCCGTATGGCCGCCGGCCAGCGTCACATCCAGTCGCTCACATGCCTCAGCCATTTGGGCAAAGATAGTCTCCACCAGGCTGATGTCCGTCTTGCCTTCGGGCAGCAGCAGCGTGGCCAGGAACCAGCGCGGCGCAGCCCCGGCACATGCTACGTCGTTGGCGTTAATGTTGACGGCGTACCAGCCAATTTCGTCGCTGGCAAAGGTGATGGGATCGGTCTTGGCCACCAGATAGCGGTCACCCATGTCAATCACTGCCGCGTCCTCGCCCAGCCGGGCGCCGATGATGAGGCGTGGATCGGGGCGGGTATGCTTCGCCAGCAGACGCGCCAGGTGTTCGGCCGGCAGCTTACCGATGGGGATGGGATTGTTCATGGACTCACCTCAAAGCAGATTGTACCACGGGGGACTCGCTCCACACAAACAAAGGACCTCTCCCTATGCGGAAGAGGCCCCCTGTCGCGCCGTAGCATCTACCGGATAACCGGAGGTGACGCTACGGCGCACGGACTACTACTGCAATGGTCCATTAGCATCACCTCCTTGTCCTAGGATGGCAAATTCGGGCAAGAGAGGTTGATATTCTCTTGTGGCTATATTATCTCACAAAAGCCGGTTGCTGTCAACATCGAAGTGGATGACCTTACTCCTATATACCTGAGGCCTTGGCCGGGCATTGCCCCAGGCGGCAAGTTGTGCTACCATAGTCTCAAAGGAGTGTAACCCTTATGCCTTTTTTCACCCTTCCCGACCAGGCTCAAATCTATTATGATGACCTGGGCACCGGGCCGGCCATGCTCTTGCTGCACGGCGGGCTGGGCCGCTATATTGACTGGTTCTACTCGCAGATCGAGGCCTTTTCCGACTATCGCCTGCTCATCCCCGACCGGCGCGGCTACGGGCGCAGCACCGCGGTGGATCACCTGCCGGCCGATTTTCACCGGCGCAACGCCCAAGACATGCTGATGCTGCTGGATGGCCTGGCTATTGACAAGGCTGTCCTCTGGGGGCATTCCGATGGTGCCGTCATTGCTGCCTGGATGGCCATCCAGGCGCCCGGCCG
>JAHELX010000790.1 GCA_024643945.1 Anaerolineales bacterium | reverse complement strand
TCCAAAACCTCTTAGCGTTCATTGAAAATATCCTCCCTTACACAAGTCTGGTGGTCAGATAAGCAAAGAGTTTTGGTGCCAGGTATTACCTCCTTTCTCCTAATCCCCTCCTCCGTTGTTACGCAAGCAAGCAGGACAAATTACCCACTTAGTGCTTGTTCAAAAACAACTTACCGTTTTGTGGCGGTTTTGCGCCAGATTCCGGTTCCAAGGTACGAAGTTATTGATGAACAAGTGCTTAGGCGGTCTCCCTGGATCGGGGTGATGAAAGTGCAACACATCTCCTCGTGATATAAATCACAGCCAGGTGTGCTACAGAAGGCGTCCAGCAGCATCAAATTGCCGACTTTCCGGGTGGATTCCACCTCTGTAGCGGAGTTCGCAAAGACTATTTCTGAGGGAGGCTACCTTAACTCGGCTATGCAAATAATGATACCAACTGAAACTTGTCCACGTCCACCAGCCCCTGGTCGGTCAGTTTAAGTGATGGGATGACCGGCAGCGCCAGGAAGCTGAGGGCCATAAAAGGGCTGTGCAAGGGTGAGCCCAGTTGCCTGGCGGCGGCCAACACTTCATCCATTTGACGGCGCACCGTTTCAATAGGTTGGTCGCTCATCAGGCCGGCGATGGGCAATGGCAATTGAGCCAGCACGGTGTCGCCGTAGGCGGCAGCCATACCGCCTCGAGTGGCAGTGATGGCCTGCACAGCGCTGAACATACTCTCGTCGTCAGCACCGGCCACCACGATGTTGTGATGGTCGTGGGCCACAGTGCTGGCAATTGCCCCTTTTTTCAGGCCCAGGCCTTTCACAAAACCCAGGCCTACGTTGCCCGTGGCCAGGTGACGCTCAATAACGGCCATCTTCAAGATGTCACGTCCGGCGTCGGCTATCACTTCCCCCTCCCGGGTAGGCATCTCTTCCACCAGGTGCTCCGTGATGATCTGGTCGGGGATGATGCCAATGACGCGAACCCTGCCACCGTTGGCTGCGATGCTAAGATTCACCTGGCTCCAATCCACGTTCATCGAACTGCGTAGCACCGTCGGGCGCTTAGGACGCTCCCAGGGGATGACCTCGCCATCTCTGGCCGCCAGCTTGCTGCCGCGGAAGACCAACTCGGCGCGCGGGGCGTGCAGATCTGAGAAAACGACCATATCCGCCCGCCGGGCAGGGGCGATGGCACCCTGGTCGTGCAAATGAAAGTATTCGCTGGGGTTGAGGGTGGCCATCCGAATGGCGGTGACAGGATCTATCCCTTCAGCGATAGCGACACGCACCATATGGTCGATATGGCCTTGGTCCAGCAAGTCGGCTGGCAGGCGATCATCCGTGCAGAAGCAGATGCGACGGCTGGTGTGTCGGGTGACGACAGGCAGCAAGTCACGCAGATTGTGGGCGTTGGTTGCCTCGCGCAGGAAGACAAACATGCCCAACCCCAATTTCTGATGCGCTTCTTCCACCGTAGTGCATTCGTGGTCAGAGCCGATGTTGGCGGTGGCATAGGCCATTAGTGCTTTGCCATGCAGACCGGGCGCGTGGCCATCCTTCACCCGGCCCTGAAAGGCACGCAACTTGTCGAGCACCTCGGGCACACCCTTCACGACGCCCGGGAAGTTCATCATCTCGCCCAGGCCTAAGACGTAAGGCTCGTGCTGGAGGGCTTGCAAGTCGTACCAATAGAGCGCAGCTCCGGTTGTTTCCATGTCGGTCGAGGGGACACAGGAAGGCGCCATCACGTAGACACTGAGGGGATTGTATTTGGCCATATCCAGCATATAACGAATGCCTTCCAACCCCAACACGTTGGCGATTTCGTGCGGATCGGTAATGACGGTGGTCGTGCCCCGCGGCACCACAGCCCGGGCGTATTCATTGGGAGGGACCATCGCGCTTTCAATGTGCACGTGAGCATCTATGAAGCCTGGGCAGACGTAGCGTCCACCTAGATCCACCACCTCGCGTGCCTGGTAATCACCTAAACCCGCAATACGTGAGTGCACGATGGCGATGTTGGTTTCCTCAATGTCACCGGTGAAGACGTTGACGACCATGGCGTTTTTAAGTAACAGGTCGGCTGGCTCGTCGCCGCGCGCTACTTTGATCAGATTAGCCAGTTCCATCTATCCTATCCTTTTCTCTGGCCGATAACTGCCCCCTCGCCCCCGGTTCAAGGGCACGGCAATGTCACATCACCCCTGCCCGCTCCAGCATACCCCGGCTGATTTGATTATGTCGTTCGATCAACGGTCCTAATTCCACACCCCGCAGTTCACCATCCTCCACAATGACCTGGCCGTTAATAACCGACAGCCAGACGTGAGTCGGCGCGCAGGTGACCAGGGCTGCCACCGGGTCGTTCAGGCCGCCGGCGTGTGCCAGGTCGTCTACGCGATAGGCGACGAAGTCGGCGGCTTTGCCTGGCTCCAGGCTTCCGATGTCATCCCGACGCAGCACCCGGGCACCGCCTAGAGTAGCCAGCTCCAGCGCTTCGCGCGCCGAGAGCCGGTCGGCCCGCGATTCAAAGCCGGGCCAGCCCACTCGCTGCAACAGCATCGCCTGGCGTGCTTCGCCCAGCATATGGTTGCCGTCGTTGCTGGCAGAGCCATCTACTCCCAAGGCTACCCTGACATCATTATCCAACATTTCTCGAATAGGCGCAATTCCAGAGGCCAGAATCATGTTGCTGGTGGGGCAGTGGCAGACGCCGGTGTGGGTATGGGCCAACTGCTTAACCTCTGCCTGGTTGGGGTGGACCATGTGGGCGAACCACACGTCGTCACCCAACCAGGCGACCGATTCGGCGTATTCCACGGGGCGCATGCCGAACATCTCCAGGCAGAAGCGATCCTCATCTTTAGTTTCGGCCAGGTGGGTATGCAGGTTGACCAGTGGATACTGGCGGGCCAGCCCCGCGCTCTCGCGCATCAAGTCAGCGGTGACGCTAAAGGGAGAGCAGGGAGCCAGCCCGATGCGCAGCATGGAATAGGGCTCTGGGTCGTGAAAGCGCTCAATGACGCGCTGGCTATCTTTGAGGATATGCTCCTCACTGTCGCAGACACGATCAGGGGGCAGCCCTCCCTGGCTTTCGCCCAGGCTCATGCTGCCTCGGGTAGGGTGAAAGC
>JAHELX010000134.1 GCA_024643945.1 Anaerolineales bacterium | reverse complement strand
CGGTGCGCAATTCATCCCATTCCAGCGCATCGGGAATGATGGAATAGGGAATAATGTGCGCCGTACTGACCCCTACCCCGGCCAGGGCAGCCAGTCCCAGCACCAGCGGCAAGGGCGTGCCCGGTCGCAGCGAGATGAGCACCAATTGCACCGCGCCCCAGAAGAGCATACCCACCACGTAGGCACTGCGTTTGCTGAAGCGTTGGGCAAACCAACTCCAAAAGGGGAGCCACAGCAAGGCACTGATGAAGACGACCGCCATGATCTGCGTCAACTGGTCGGGTATGCCCAGCCAGTACTCGACAAAAAAGGGCAAGATGGAGACAATCACGGCCACCGCTGTCCAGGTGAAGAGAAAGATACCCATGGCAAATAAAAAGGGGCGATTATGATTGAAGACTCGGATGATGATTCCGGTGGCGAAGATCAAGACACCCATAAAAAGCATCATCTCGTTGCCCCACCATATGACGAACCAAACGACCACCGGAAGCGCCGTGATCCCACTCAACAGCCTGTGGTCACGAATCCAGCCAATGAGCGAATTGACCAGGTCGCCGAAATCAGAACGAGGTGCTTCGCGTTGATATTCCATCTTTTCCTCTGCCGTGAGATACACACCAAAGAGAGGGATGGCGGCGACAACGCCGAACATGGCAGCCACCGCTACGTGGCCGGTACGCGGCTCACCAAAGAGGCGGATGAGATCGGGCGCCAGATAGGCGATCATCCCGGCCAGGATGGAGAAGATCATGCGATACATATTGAGGGAAGTGCGCTCGTCATAATCGGGGGTCAGCTCCGGAGTAAGGGCGTAGTACGGCACACTGACCAGCGTCGCCATAGCGTCAAACAGGAAGTAGGCCAGGCTATAGTAGAGGGCGAGGGCGGTGGCGCTGGGCAGGGGGGGAATCCACCACATCAGCACAAACGTCAGGGCAAAGGGAATTGCGCCGAAAAGCAGAAAGGGGCGGCGACGTCCCCAACGAGTTCGGGTCCGGTCGCTGATGAATCCCACCAGCGGATCGTTGATCCAATCCCAGGTCCGTCCTGCAAAAATCGAGGCGGCGGCCAGGGCAGCAGGAAGCCCTACGACGTCAAGGAGAAATTTGGCGAAGAGAAAATCCAGGGTGGTGTAGGTGATACTGAAGCCCGTGTCGCCGGCCCCATAGAATAATTTCAGCCGCCACGATAGACGAGACGATTCAGATTCATTCACCGGCTTCCTCCTCCCCATCGAGTTTACAGGTGCTGGCCGTGGAATTATAGCATCACCTGCGGCAATATGGTAGTGCCCAAGGTGCAACGCACTTCGGAAGTGCGTTGCACCTATAACTTGCTCAATCGTTCCCATCGTGTTATACTTTCCGTTCGGGCCAATAGGGCCCAGAGATCACACGTCCTTCGACTCGACAGGGTGTGCCTGGCCGCTGGCCAGGTCTCTGCCGGGAATGAAGAGGGCGGACGCATAAAACAAAAGGAGAAAAGCTATGGCTGTAGTATCTATGAAGGCGCTCCTGGAAGCGGGCGTCCACTTTGGTCATCGAACCCGGCGCTGGAATCCGAAGATGAAACAATACATCTTCACCGAGCGCAACGGGATCCATATCCTCGACCTGCAGCAAACCATTTCCCGTCTCGACGAAGCATACAATCTGGTGCGTGATACCGTGGCCGAGGGCGGCTTGATTCTGTTCGTTGGCACTAAGAAGCAGGCCCAGGACACGGTGGCTGATGAATCAATCCGCTGCGGGGCACCTTACGTTAACCAGCGCTGGTTGGGCGGCACCCTCACTAACTGGCGCACGATTCGCCAACGCATTGATTATCTGCTGGATTTGGAAAAGAAGCAGATGCGCGGCGAATTTGCTCGACTGCCCAAGAAAGAAGTGGGTAAACTGGAATACGAGATCATACGTCTCAATCGGCGGCTGGGGGGACTCAAAGATATGCGCCGCCTGCCCAACTGGCTGTTCGTTGTGGATGTGCGACGCGAGGCTATCGCCGTTAAGGAAGCCAACAACCTGGGGATTCCCATCATCGCTATGGTGGATACCAACTGTGACCCAGAACCTATTGATTACGTCATTCCTTCCAACGACGATGCCATCCGCGCTATCCGGTTGATGGTGAGCACCATAGCTGACGCCGTCGTCGAAGGTCAACAAATACGTGAGGCGACGCTGGCCGAGGAAGAAGAAGTCGCAGCTATGGGCGAGGAGAGCCTCGAGCGTTATCTTGGCCCATCTACTCTGGCCAAGTTGCGGGCAGCAGAAGCTTATGAGGAAGAAGAAGAAGACTACAAATTCAGCAAGAAACGCCCCCCACGACGTCCTGTAGCCGAATTGGCTGAAGAAGAAGAAGAGCTGGAAGAAGAGCTGGAAGAAGAGCTGGAAGAAGAGTTCGAAGAAGAGCTTAAGGAAGAGCAGGAAGAAGAGGAGTTTGCAGAAGAAGACTCCGACGAAGTTGAAGAACTTGCTGACCAAGAGCTTAAGGAACAGGAATCCGCGAATCAGGAAGCATAACTTACATCTCTTCATTGCGCTGATGCAATGGAAGGTGCTTGACATAGAGGAGGTATAATTTGGCTATCAACGCTGAAATGATCAAAGAACTGCGTGCAGCTACCGGTGCTGGGGTGCTCGACTGCAAGAAGGCATTAGAAGCCGCTGAAGGTGATTTCGATAAAGCAGTAGAATATCTGCGAGAAAAGGGGTTGGATGCTGCCGCCAAGAAGGCCAGCCGAGAAGCCAATGAAGGTCTGGTAAACGCCCTGGTGGACGAATCGGGTCAACTGGGGGCTATTGTAGAGGTGAATTGTGAAACCGACTTCGTCGCCCGTACCGAGGACTTCCAGAATTTTGTAAGGGCGATGGTGAAGCAAGTGAGCCAGGAAACCGACGTGGCTGACGCGGCGGCATTGCTCAATCGACCGTTTATAGAGGATCAGAGCATCACCGTCGGTGAGCGTCTCACCCAACTTGTCGCCAGGCTGGGTGAAAACATGGTGCTCAAACGCTTCGCCCGGTTAGAGCGAGACGGGGGTGGCCTGATCGAAGGTTACGTTCATCCCGGCAGTCGCATCGGCGTCCTGGTGGATGTGTCGGCTGGCAGCGAAGACGTAGCACGCAGCGCTGCCTTCCGCGAATTGGTCCACGACCTGGCCCTGCAAATTGCGGCTGCAGCGCCAAAACATATTTCGCCCGATGATGTACCGGACCCGGTTCTCGAGGCCGAGCGGGCCAAATATCTGGCCGAGGCGGCTGAGGGCAACAAGCCAGATCACATCAAGGAGCGGATCGTATCCGGCAAGCTTGGCAAGTGGTATGAGCAAGTATGTCTGTTGCACCAGCCCTTCGTGAAAGACGACGACCAGAGTATAGGCGATCTTCTGACGCAAAAAAGCAAAGATTTAGGTGCGCCCCTTGCGGTCGAGCGCTTTGTTCGCTTTGCGCTAGAGGAAGGCGAATGAGACAACAAGGCCGGGACTGCCAGTTCTGGCCTTGTTTTTAGCTCTCTTAGGGAAAATGATGCCGGTTGCCAAATATCATCGTATCCTGCTTAAAGTAGGTGGAGAAGCGCTGGCCGGCCCTCAAGGCTTTGGCATAGATCCCAATCAAGCTGATAATCTGGCGGCGATCATAAAGTCGGTGCGGGAGCACGGGGTAGAAGTAGCCATCGTCATGGGTGCCGGGAATCTGTGGCGTGGAAGAGATGGCCTATTGCACGGTATGGAGCGTGCTACCGCCGACCATATGGGAATGCTGGCTACGGTTATGAACGCATTGGCGCTGGCCGACGCACTGAGTCGCATCGGGCTCGAGACACGAGTGCAGACTGCAATTGAGATGCGCGCTGTCGCCGAGCCTTACATCCGGGGGCGCGCCATTCGGCATCTGGAGAAGGGGCGTGTCGTCCTTCTCGGGGCCGGTACCGGCAATCCCTATTTCACTACCGATACCGCTGCCGCCCTGCGTGCGATGGAGATAGACGCCGAGTTGCTCATCAAAGCCACCAAGGTTGACGGCGTGTACGATGACGATCCAGCCACCAATCCCGATGCTTATCGCTTTGATCACCTGCACTATATCGAGGCCCTGAACCTGGGGGTGAAAGTGCTCGACAGTACCGCCATCTCGCTTTGCATGGACAACCAGATGCCCATCATTGTCTTGAACCTGTGGCAGGATGGAAGCATCCAGCAGGCGGTTTTGGGGGAGAGGGTTGGCACCCTCATCGGTCCCTGAGTCTTCTCATCAGCTTTTCTTTTGACTGTCCAGAAATAACCCGGCACTTTCGCAATCAGTTTACACCTGATGCGCCGATTGAAGTGCAAAGTTGTTATTGGACAAGTACTTCGGAGGTGTCGCCAGTGATTACAGAAGCTCTATCCGAGACCGAAGATCGGATGAAAAAATCAGTGGAAGCGCTCCAGATGGATCTCAAGGGAATCCGAACCGGGCGCGCATCGCCGGCCCTGGTTGAGCGATTGCGGGTTGACTATTACGGCACTGCCACCAACCTGATTGAGTTGGCTTCCATCTCGGCGCCAGAGCCGCATTTGCTAACCATCCGCCCCTGGGATGCCAGCGCGTTGAAGGACATCGAGCGGGCGATTCTCCAGTCTGACCTGGGGCTGACCCCTACCAACGACGGCAAGCTCATCCGCCTGGTCATCCCCCCTCTCACCGAAGAGCGGCGCCGCGAATTGACCAAGGTTGTCTCCAAGCGAGTGGAGGAGGCGCGAGTGGCAGTGCGCAACTGTCGGCGGGATGGACTCAACGATCTGCGGGAACTGGAAAAAGAGAAGCTTATTTCAGAAGACGAATTCTACGTTGGCAAGGACGATCTTCAAAAACTCACCGACAAATACATTGAGATGGTTGACGAGATAGGTCGAGCCAAGGAGCAAGAAATACTGGAGATATAACCTGGCGGTGCAAGAAAAACCTGTTTTAGAGAAAGTACCTTACCACATCGGTATAATTATGGATGGCAACGGCCGGTGGGCTCAACGACGAAGGCTCCCCCGGTTGGCCGGGCATCGGGCTGGCACCGAAAACATCCGGCGCGTGCTGACCAGTTGTGTGGAATTCGGCATCCAGATGCTGACCGTCTATGCCTTTTCCACCGAAAACTGGAAGCGCCCTGAAGAAGAGGTCAAAGGGTTGATGTCTATCTTCGCCCGGGTCATTGACCGCGAACTGGACGAGTTGCACCAGCAGGGCGTGCGACTGCGCCATGTGGGCCGCCTGGAAGGTATCTCCGATGACCTCAGAGCCAAAGTCTATCGCGCCATCGATCTGACCCAGAACAACGACCGTATTATTCTCAATGTGGCTTTCAACTACGGTGGGCGTGCCGAGATTGTAGACGCGGTGCGGCGCATCATTCGCGATGGTATCCCGGCCGACGCGGTGACCGAGGATCTAATTGGCCACTATCTCTACACGGCCGATTGTCCCGACCCGGAACTCATCATTCGCACCAGCGGCGAGTTTCGCACCAGCAATTTTCTTCTATGGCAGGCCGCTTACTCCGAATATTACGTGACGACCACCTATTGGCCGGATTTTGACAAAGAGGAACTGTATAAAGCCTTACTCGCCTATGGCCAACGCGACCGCCGCTTTGGTGAGGTAAGAGTGAAGTAATTCCGATGGAATAGCCCCCTTGCTTCGCACCCGCTTTCTTTCTGCGTTGGTTTTGATACCCGTTGTTGGCTGGGTGATTTGGGCTGGTAATTGGTGGCTCTTTGCGGCCATATTGCTGGGCGCTGGGCTGGCTGGCTACGAGTTCAGCCAGTTGATGCGTCGGGGAGGCTATGCTCCCGCAACGGGCTTTGTCCTGGCCATCATCGGTGTCTTCGCGCTGGATGCCCAATTTCCCTCGCTGGATATTGCTACCCCGGGCTTGACTGGGGTACTCATCATTTCCATCTCCTGGCAACTTTTCCAGTCACAAAGCAAAGCGCCCACCGTTGATTGGGCACTGACCATCGTGGGGGGACTCTACGTAGGATGGCTGTCGGCGCACGCGATCCGGCTGCGGGCGCTGCCCGATGGTCTGGCCTGGACGGTCTTGGCTGTGCTCGTCACGTGGGGAGGCGACACGGCTGCCTACTTTGTTGGCAATGCCGTTGGCCGCCACAAACTTTGGCCTCGCCTGAGTCCTCGCAAAACATGGGAAGGAGTCGGAGGGGGAATAATTGGCAGTCTGCTGACGGGTGCCCTGGTCGGTTACCTGGCGATGCAGTGGGTGGGGGCGATTGGTCCTGACCAGGGGCTGATCGTAGGGCTTTTGGCGGCCATCGTAGGCCCTTTTGGTGACCTGGCCATCTCGATGATGAAGCGTCAAGTGCAGGTGAAAGATTCTGGACACATCATTCCCGGCCACGGCGGTTTGCTAGACCGCACCGACAGCCTTTTGTTCATCATGGTGACGACGTATTATTACGCTATCTGGTTTGCGCGATAACTGCTTCGTTCGGAGAGGTAACAGGTAAATTAATGGACTTATTTGAGACAATCCAGGCACGGCAATCGGTGCGCGTTTATCAATCCACGCAGATGGAAGCCGAAAAGCTGGAAGCAATCCTCGCTGCGACTAACCAGGCGCCATCGGCGGGCAACCTGCAAGGGTATGAGATTTATGTAACGCGGGATGATAAGATAAAGCAAGCCCTGGCAAAGGCCGCCGGGAACCAGGACTTCTTGGCCCAAGCGCCAGTGGTCCTGGTATTCTGCACGCATCCGGCGCGGTCGGCAGCACGGTACGGAGAGCGGGGCAAGCGGCTCTACTGCCTGCAGGATGCGTCCATCGCCATCGCCTATGCCCAATTGGCGGCTACGGCCTTGGGACTAGCTACCTGTTGGGTAGGTGCTTTTGACGACGAGCAAGTGGCGCGGGTTATTCATCTACCGACGGGCCAGCACCCGGTGGCGATATTACCGGTGGGCTATCCTGGTGAGTCTCCTCTTCGCACCCCACGGCGCTCCCTGCCAGACCTGGTACATCACATCCCCTGACCGTCCAGCGTTGTCTTCTAAGTACAGACAAATAAGTCTTGATGGGTAAATGCCTGGTTTCTCAGGCCAAAACGCCCGAAAAAACGTGCGGAACTTCTTTGAATGTACTTAGTGCCCCATCAAAGTGATTTTGATAAGTTAGATTCGGCCTCATGGGCGTAATCTGTATCATATCATAATCCCTGTGATGGGGTACTAGCCTGGTATTACTGGCTGGCGGCCGTTCTCAATTGCCCCAGGGCTACCATGCGTCGGCTGGCCGTTGCCAGCAGCCAATGAACCGGCATCATCAGCCAGAGGTTAGGGACGAAGAAAAATATGACCGCTGTGGCAATCAATACGCTGGCGTCAATCAAACGTTCGTCCCCCGAGAGTTCGTGGCGCACCCCGTCTATCCAGCCCGGGTCCAGCATCCATTCGCCGCCGACAAGCAAAATCCCGCCAATGACACCCAGGTACAAATTGTCGGTCAGCAGCCAGACGGCACTCCGATAAAAGCTCCAATGAATCGCCTGGTATACGATCTGCACCACTGAGGGGGTTTTCCCTCTGGGGAGAGATAACGACCTGACCCGGGGAGCAGATATTGCGCCGTAGGTGAAGTGGCCATATGCCAGCCAGGTAACGCTCAGCAAGAGAAACATGATCACTGCCAGGCCAGCGATGGTACCTACGTTGGGCAACCAATTCAATACAGCCAGGGATATGAAGTCTCGAACCTGGGACAGGAACTGCCAGGCGTTCGGCACGGACCCAAGCCCGGATAGCGGGGATCTGCCCCCTTGCAGTTGGTCAGGCCCTACCAGCCCCAGGTAACGGCCCGGTACCACACCCAATATCAGCGCGGCGTAGGGGATCCCAACGTAATACACAAAGCGCAAAATGGAAGCAGCCCAGCCTTTGCCCAAGAGACGGATCCAAGGAATATGCGTTTGACGTCGGGTAAGTTGGGCTGCGACCATCGACAGAATGATGGAGACGAAGACGTAGGCGGCAAGCTGCCAGCGTACCTCGGTCACGCCGTCCCGCTCCAGCGGCGCAAGGGAATGTCAAGACATACCATGGTTCCGGCCCCCGGCTGGGATTGAATCGAGCAACGACCTCCCACCAGTTCAGCGCGTTCTTCCATATTTAAGAGTCCCATGTGACCCGCCTCACGGCGTCGCTGAGCCGCCTCCGAATCAAAGCCGACCCCATCATCTCGAATTTCGGCTGTGAACACGTCACTATCTACTCGCAATTGTACGAGAATTCGGTTGGCACTGGCGTGCTTTTTGGCGTTGACCACCGCCTCTTCTATCACGGCAAATGTCACACCTTCGGCCTCTTTGCTGAGCTGACCATCGTAACTGCCAGGATTTATCTCCACGTTAAGCCCATCCGTCTGCTGCAATCGCTCGGCGTATTGCTCCAGCGCCGCAACCAGGCCATGTGTTTCCAAGACGACTGGTCGCAAGGTGAAGAGTAGTGTCCGAACTTCTTGTGTAGTCTTCCGGGCCAATTCTTCAATCTTTGCCACTTCTTGCTCGATCTTATGCGTGTCTTGTTCCTTCTGGAGCATCATACGAATAAAGTTAAGGCGCATCGCAATGGCTGAAATAGTCTGAGTGGGTCCATCGTGCAGTTCACGCGCCAGTTTATGCCGGGCCTCGGCCTCTTTTGCTAAGATCTTCTGTTGTTCGGCTTGCAGATCTTGATATAATTGGGCATTTTTCAGGGCAATGACTGCCTGACTGCAAAAGGTACTCAACAATTCAGTGTGTTCATGGGTGAAGTAGTTCTGGCTTGAGCTGGCAAAGACCACCACGCCAAAGGTATCGAACCCAGCACGCAAGGGCGCACAAATGGCCCCTCGAGCATTTTGCATAGACACGAACTGGCCGAGCACCTTATCGTTGGGGACCTGATCGCTGACTGCTGGCTCGGCGGTGTAGATGGCGCGGGCAATGAGTGCGCTCTGGCCCGACACTACCCGGTTCTCATCGGAACGCGGAATATTGCGCCCGGCGTGAACCTTGAACCGCTCGAAATTGCCCTCTTCCTCAAAGAGCAAAATCAATCCTACGAGGGAAGTATCGGGGCCGGTCACCTCAGTCAGGCCCATCAGACTCAGGTCGAGCATCGTCGTCAAGACCCGCTTGTAGTTGAGGGTGGCGCTCAGGGTGCTGGCCATTTCATAGATTCCCCTGGCCCGTTCATTGGAACGGCGTAGCGATTGCAGTTCGGTCGATCCTATGCGTTCCTGGGCAGTCCTCTGTTGGCGGTATACCAGCCCACTCACACAGGCAACGCCCAGGAGCAACAGTACGTTCATCCCAACTTGATACAACCGTTCCAGGCTGTTGAATTCGGGGTCAATGATGGCGAAACTACCGTAGGCGAAGGTGATGGCCACTGCGGATGCCAACCCGGCCTCGATGCCCAGGCGCAATGAGCCGACCAACACCGGGAAGAGCACGGCCGGCAACATAGGGCTCCTCCAACCGCCGGTCATGGCCAACAGCAAGATGGAAACCAGTGTGTCGAAGGCGATACCGATTGCGGGCATCCAGCCTGGGTACGAGCGCAGATAAAGAGCGCCGGCCTGGATCAAATTCAAGGCTGCGCCAACGCCGACTACAACGCTCACCTGAAGGAAGGTGTGAGGGTCTTTGGCGGGATTAAGCCAGACGGCTAGAAGGGCCGTGCCAAGCCACAGCCAGCGCAAGTTGGAGACCAGCCAGTCCGACGATAGAGACTCGCCTGGCCCACTGTCTGAAGGGGGATGTTGTTCATCGAACATAAGCGCTCGACTCCTTTGTGCTTATCCAGAAACAACTTCGTACTTTATGTAATAGTTTGCGCCTGATTTGCCGATAAAATGCAAAGTTGTTAACGGACAAGTACTTTGAAAGCAATCAAATACTGCGGCGCGCAGCCGCGGCCTTAAGGACCTATCCCGATAAAAAGAAGTGATCCTTTGTCACTCGTCCCGTTTCCCGGGCTCGCGTTTGGAAAGATGTGGAACTACAAGAAGTACTTTTTGGGTAGGCCTTAAACGGACTGGTGGGCGCGTGAGGAGTCGAATCTCTGAACTCACAGATATCAACCGCGGAGTCTACCAGGGACAACAACATGGGCACGGATACGCGTTTTTGCGTGTCCGCGCAGGCTGTGGCGTTTTCATCCATGAGGTCTGCGGCAATTTCCCATTCTTCTCTCCGAAGGGCATTATAGCATAATCCAGGTCGTATAACAAAAGTCATTCGTACTACGGTTTCTGGATATATTTCCGAGCCCACACGGCGATTAACGAAGCGACATAAAGAGAATCGTCTTGATTGGATAACAGATGGTCAGCCTGGTCCAGGGAAATAAAGCCCTTGGGATGCCGCGCTGCCTCAAAAATCTGGAGGGCGTTGTCAATCCCGACGACATTATCTCTCGCCGAATGGAAGACGAGCAAGGCTCTGTTCAGTTGGCGTATCGTCTCTTGCATATGGGTCTGTTCAAGATCGTCAAGGAATTGCTTTTTGATCTTGAACGTTCGACCACCGATGGTCACCTCGGCTTCGCCCCTGGCTTCGATCCTCTCTTTTGTTCTGCCCAACGCACGCAGGACGTAAGTGGGCTCGGCAGGAGCGGCTATAGTCACGACGGCTACCGAGGAAGGGATGGGCGCTGCAGCTTGTAATACCGCAGCGCCTCCCAGCGAATGTCCGATCAAGATCTTGGGGGCCTCGTACTCGTTTTTGAGAAAATCAGCGGCCGCGACAAGATCGGCGACATTCGAAGAAAAGTCCGTGTCCGCAAAATCGCCCTCGCTCTCTCCAAGTCCCGTAAAATCAAACCGCAACACGCCGATTCCCTCTCTGGCCAGGGTGCGGCTGATATTGGCGATCGCTTTATAGTTCTTGTTGCAGGTAAAACAGTGGGCAAAGAGGGCGTATGCCATCGCTGCCCGATCAGATGGCAAATCAAGATGGGCCGCAAGCTTTTCGCCTGTAGTACTCTCGAAGAAGAGCTTCTGAAATGCCATGACTACCTCCCTCTGCTGAGATGTGGGCAGTTACTGCCGGGTATATACACCCATCAGTTCCGCCTGGGCCAGGATGTGTCCCTCCATCGCCCCGAGCAATTGCTTGTTGTTCGCGCCGGCGGCCAGGTCGAGTAGCGTATCCAGGGCGTAGAGCTTGAAGAAGTAGCGATGGGTACCGCTGGGTGGGCAGGGACCCCCATAGCCCAACCGGCGCCAACCGTTTTGACCGTTCCGGCTGCCATCGGGCAGGTCAGCGTCCGAGGGGACGGCCTCAGACAAAGTGCGGGCTTCGGCCGGCAGGTTGTAAAGCACCCAGTGGACCCAGGTGCCTACCGGCGCGTCGGGATCGTCGGCGATGAGCGCAAAACTACGAGTGCCTTGGGGCGGGTCACTCCACTGCAGCGGCGGTGAGATGTCCTCGCCGTCGCAGGTATACTTGCGGGGAATCGAGTCTCCGCGGGCAAAAGCGGTGCTCGTCAATTCAAAAGACATGGTTTGGCCTCCTGTCTGAGGTGAAACGGTAGGGGATGGGCCTGGGCTACAGTCACTGACAACCAAGGCAAACAGAGTCACCATGAGAAGCATTGGAAAGATTTTTCTCATTTCAGGGCCTCCTTTGGCAGTTCAGTCCAGCGGCTGCCGAGGTACGCCGGCTGGC
>JAHELX010000789.1 GCA_024643945.1 Anaerolineales bacterium | reverse complement strand
AGAATAGGGGTCACTTCCGCCCCGGCCGGAATGCCACCGTAGTAAGCCTGCACCAGCGCCTGGGTCTGTTTCACGTCAATGTCGCCTACAATGACCAGGGTGGCGTTGTTAGGCTTGTAATAGGTCGAGTGAAAGTCCTGCACCTCTTTCAGGGTGGCGGCGTTCAAGTCCTGAACGCTGCCAATGACCGGACGCTCATAGGGAGGATAGCCCTGTAGCGGCTGGGTGAAGAGGCGCTCGTTGGCTAAGCCATAAGGGTTGTTGGCGACCCGCTGGTTATATTCCTGAATGACGACCTGGCGCTCCGTTTGGAAGGCCTGCTGCGTCACGGACAGCGAGGCCATGCGGTCACTCTCCATCCACAAAACGCGGGGCAATTGGTTAGCCGGGGCGACATCCCAGAAGGCAGTTTTGTCGTTTTCGGTGTAGGCATTGTGGTTGGCCCCGATGGACTCCAACAGTTTATCCCACTGGCCGGTGGCCACGTGCGCCGAGCCTTCAAACATCATGTGCTCAAAGAGGTGGGCAAAGCCGGAGCGGTTTTGGGGATCGTTGGCCCCGCCGACCCGATACCACGTGTCTACCGCCACGACCGGGGCCGAGTGATCTTCAGCCAAAATTACCCGCAGGCCGTTGGACAGAGTATAGTCAACCAGGTTGAGTTCGTAATTCTTAAAATCGATTGTTTTGGGGCCTGGTCCTTGAGCCTGGAGCGGCCCGACCAGTGTCAGGCTCAGGATAAGAATCAGGAGGACAACTAAAGGCAATTTTTCGGACATGGATTTTCTCCCTATTGGGCGGCGCTTTGACCGTGTTACGCGCTGTGGTTATACTATCTACCCTGCTTTTAGCAGGCTTGTTCGCTTGCGTGTAATCCTGTTACTCGAGTCCAGCATAATGTATTTTGAGGCCGGTTGTCCTTAAGAAAACTTTATTGCAGCCTTAAGGCAAGCTTAAGCCCAGAGCATTCCACCCCATCCAGAACGTCGTATGGAGTCCGCAGAGTTTCGACGATCTGATAGCACTTGTCCAGAAATAACTTAGTACTTTCGCCATCAGTTTACACTTGATTTGCTGATCGAAGTGCAAAGTTATTATTGGACAAGTACTTAGGACTCCTTTTCTGGCAAGATGATGCCTCTAAGTTGAGGACTCTTGGCAGGTGGCAGAAGCAAGGAGAGCGTTGAGGGATGAGGCATGACATAATCAAACCCAGGAAATTACAACCAGGTGATAAAGTAGCTACGGTTTCTCTGTCTTGGGGAGGCCCGGGGACTTTTCCTCATCGCTACCAGGCAGGTAAACAGCAGTTGCAGGAGGAATTTGGATTGATAGTCGTCGAGATGCCGCACACATTGAGCGATGCCGCTTGGCTCAAGCGCCATCCACAGGCGCGCGCCGATGACTTGATGGCTGCATTTGCCGATCCATTGATCAAGGCCATTATCTCGACCATTGGCGGCGATGACTCAATTCGACTCTTGCCCTGTTTGGACCTGGATATCATCCGTTCAAATCCCAAAATCTTCATGGGCTATTCGGATACGACCGTCACTCATATGGCCTGCTTCAAAGCCGGCTTGGTGTCGTTCTATGGCCCGGCCATTATGGCTGGTTTTGCCGAGAATGGTGGCTTGTTTCCCTATATGGTGAACTCCGTGCGCAAGACACTCTTTTCCACCGCTCCCATTGGAAACATCGCGCCCAATACCGACGGCTGGACTGTTGAATGGCTTGACTGGGCAGAGCCTGAAAACCAATCACGCCAGCGCAAACTCAATCCTTCGTCAGGATGGAAGTTCATTCAGGGCGAGGGGATTCGACGTGGGCACTTGTTGGGCGGCTGTTTTGAGGTCCTGGACTGGCTACGCGGCACCGGGTTTTGGCCTGAACCCGATGCGTGGCAGGGCGCTATCTTGTTCTTGGAAACGAGTGAGGAAGCGCCGCCGCCGAGCGCGGTGCTGTATGGTTTACGATGCTACGCAGCGCTGGGCATCCTGAGCAAGCTCTCAGGCATCCTGTTTGCCCGACCGGGTGGTCAGGTTCCCGTTGGTCAATTCGAGGAATATGACCAGGTACTTCGTCAAGTTGTAGCCGAAGAGGAAGGACTTTCAGACTTACCCATTATCACTCGTATGGATTTCGGACATACCGACCCAATGTTCGTCTTACCTTATGGGGTACAGGCCGAGATTGACTGCGAGGCACAACAGTTTGCAATCCTCGAAAATACAGTTGTTGAATAACTGTTTTATTTCGATTCGGCTAACACCGCCTGGCGAAAGATTGCCAGCCCTTCCTCCACCTGCTCGCGGGTGACCGTCAGCGGCGGGATCAGCCGGATGGTCTGAGTCCAGTGACCACAGGGATACAGCAACAGTCCACCCTCTAGCGCCCGCTGGAGGATGCGGCGCACGGCTTCGGTGTTGGGCTCCTTGTTGGTCCCAGGCCGGATGAACTCCACGGCGAGCATCAGCCCCACACCCCGCACGTCCCCGATGATCGGCAATTCAGCCTGTAGCCCGCGCAACGTCTCCAACATATAGCTACCCTGGGCGCGGGCGTTCTCCAGCAATTTCTCCTCGCGGATCACCGCCAGCGTAGCCAGGGCTGCCGCGCAAGAGATAGGGTTGCCGCCATACGTCGTACCGTGGGAAGCCGGCCCCCATTTCTTCATAATCTCCCCACGGGCTGCGGTCGCTCCCAGCGGAAAGCCACTGGCAATCGCTTTCGCCAGACAAAGGATGTCCGGCTCCACGCCAAACGTCTGAGCCGCGAACCACTCCCCCGTGCGGCCAAAGCCCGTTTGCACCTCGTCGAAGATCAACAGGATGCCGTGCTTGTCACACAGCTCGCGCAACGCCACCAGCCAGGTGCGCGGCGGGATGACGTAGCCCCCCTCGCCCTGCACCGGCTCTACCAGGAGAGCGGCCACGTCTGCGGGCTCGATGAGGTGCTCAAATAGCCGCTCAACGTCCTCCAGGGCTTCCTGCCCGCAGGCCTCCGCCGTGGGGGCAGGCGAGCGATAAGGGTAGGGGAAGCGGGCAAAGTAGACGTCGGGCAAGTAAGGGCCGTGGCCGGTGCGATACTTCACTTTGGATGAGGTGACGGCGGCAGCTCCCAGGGTGCGT
>JAHELX010000788.1 GCA_024643945.1 Anaerolineales bacterium | reverse complement strand
TCAGCAGCCCGTTGCACGCAGCCCGGTTGCTGGCCGTCCCTGCCATGCTGGCCGCTTGCAAACGGGCGCTATTAGCCCACGACCTGGAGGCTATGGGCATCCTGATCGAGGAAGATGCAGTCATGATGCATGCAGTGATGATGACCTCGCGCCCCGCTCTCTACTATTGGGCGCCGGCCACCATGGGAATCATCCAGGCAATGCAGAGCTGGCGTGCGGGCGGCCTGCCCGTCTACTTCACCATAGACGCCGGTCCCAACGTACACCTCATCTGCCAGGCGGGGGACGCTGCCCAGGTGGAAGCCCGCGCCCGCGCCCTGCCTGGCGTGCTGGATGTGCTGGCCAGCGGGCCAGGCGGCCCAGCGCGGTTGGTGGGGACGCATCTGTTTTGAGGAACATTGGAAGATTGGAAGCCTGGAAGGGGCGACAGACTCCCTCTCCCTCGAGGGAGAGGGTCGGGGAGAGGGTGAAAACCCAGTCGCCAATCGAACCAACCTTCTGTTAGCCGTCGGCTAATCTCGGCCGCCCGACCGCCGTCGCCGTCACCTCGCTCCCGAAATAAACGTCCTCACTTTGAAGGCGGATAATGTGATCCTCGCGCCGGGTCTGCACCTGCACGTTGACCGCCCCCGCCCGCTGCGCCTGGGCCTGGGCCAGCAGGCTGGCTTCCTCCATGGCGTAAGCGGCTGCCTCTTCCAGGTCATGGAAGTCGTGGATGCCGATGGGCAGGTGGACGCGGAAGCCCGAGTCGTCGTCCAGCGGCTTGATGAGCGCATTGACAGTCTGCATCACGCCCCCGGCCACGGCACCCACCGCGTTGGCGATTTCGGCGTGCTGGGGGATGCACAGCCGGGTGTGCAGTCGCTTGGCCACGGCCGGGTAATAGGTCTCCACCGGCGCGCCGATGGCCACCAGCGGACGGCGCAGGGTGAGGGCCACGTCCACCAGCGAGCCCTCGCGGCCGTCCTCTATGAGTGCCCGGTCGACGAACAGGCGACGCCATACGTCCTGCCTATCCAGATTCACCCCGTGCGTTTCCGCCAGCGCCGTCGCCACCAACGCCCGGCCGGCCTGTACCGTTACCTTCTGCATCACCCGCCGGCAAAAGTCGTGGGCGTTCTCGCCTGGTTCCCGGCCTGACTCAGACGCGCGCCGCGCCCACAACTCCGCCCCCAGTTGCGCCGCTTCCAGCGACCAGTCATGATGGTAGCCCAGCACGTGAGCGGCGTCGGTGGGGGTGAAGCTGCTCATCACAGCCAGCCCCCGTTCGGCCAGGCGCGCTAGGGCGCGCCTTCGAAAGTGGGATATGCGGACGTTGCGAAACAGCTCCGCCAGCGGTACGGGACCCTGGGCCAGCGCATCCCATATCTCCGACTGAGTCTCGCTGAGACTCCCCTGGGCGGTGTCCAGGGGCCGCTGGCGCAGCACGAATTGGCCGGCGTAAGGTTCGCCACCGGGTTTGGCTGCCTGCCGGCGCAGGACCTCCAGGGTCCCCGGGTATTGGTAGGCGAGCAGACTGAGAGGGACCACCCGGCGTGGACCGACGACCAGTCCTTCCGCCCCATCCAACACGACTTCGCTGTCGCCCCCCAGGCCAAAGGTGTGGACCGCCACCGCTTCGACCATCGTCCGCCAACCGCCCACCGTCGCGCCGCCCTGATTGAGCACCGGGCGGCCGTCACGAAGCAGCGCGATGTCGGTTGTGGTGCCCCCCATGTCCACCACGAACACGTCGTCCTCGCTCAACAGGTGCCGGGCGCCGACCACGCTGGCCGCCGGCCCGGAGAGGATGGTCTCCACCGGCCGCTCCAGCGCCACCTGGGCATCGATCAAGGAGCCATCCCCCTTGACCACCATCAGCGGAGCGTGGATGTCCTTCTCGACCAGCATGTCGCGCACCGCCAGGATGAATTGCTGCAACAAGGGGATGAGGCGCGCGTTGAGGGCCACCGTCAGCGCGCGCCGGGGCGCGTCCAGGTTCGAGGTCAGTTCGTGGCCGCAGGTGACCGGCACCCCGGTCATCTCGCGGATCAGACTCCGCACTGCCAGTTCGTGCGCCGGGTTGCGCACCCCAAAGTAACCCGACACGGCAAAAGCAGCCACCTTTGACGCGTGGGCCTGGACCGCCCGGCGCGCCGCCTCCAGATCCAGCGGCATCTGTTCGTCGCCGGTCACGGTGTGGCCGCCGTCGACGAAGACCACCGGGTCATCCCCTAGCGCCTGGCGCAGCCCGGCCCGGTCCAGGGTATCGGGCGGGTAGCCCAGCAGCAGCAGACAGATGGGGCTGCCCTGCCCCTCGACGATGGCGTTGGTCGCCAGCGTGGTCGAGAGCGAAACCAGGCGGATGTCGGGAGGCGGGTTGGGAAGGACTCTCTCTATTGCGTGGCGGATGCCGATCGACAGGTCATGCTTGGTGGTCAGCGCCTTGGCCGAAGCCATGACCCCTGCTTCGTCGTCAAAGAGGACCGCATCGGTGTACGTACCGCCGGTGTCAATGCCAAATAGAATCGCCATTCGAGTTTACATCCTGATCTTCAAAGGAATTTGGCGCTGAGTATAGCACAGAGGACGGGTTTAGGCTATGTTTCTCACTTCCCCGACCCGCAGACCAGCTTTGAGCATCCAGGTAAAGATGGCCCGGTCGCGGGGGTCGCTGACCACGCTCAGCAACGCCTGGGATGAAACACACCCATATCAATCAAAGCAGGACTGGCCGGGCTTTCTGGACCTTGGCATGGGATCTGGAAGCCAAACGTGCTGCCAACACTTTCCTCGCTTTGGGCCCATACGTCGCCGCCATGGGCGTTGACAATATATTTAACCAGGGCCAGGCCCAGTCCCAGCCCTTCCACACCCCGGCGCAGCGGATCCGCCATCTGCGTGAAGCCATCCCACACCGTCTCCAGCTTGTCGGCCGGCACGCCCAGGCCGGTATCCTGAACCTCAAAACGAATTGCCTCATCTCTGGCCTGGCATCTAGCCCACACGTCGCCGCCCGCTCCGGTGAACTTAATCGCGTTGTGAACCAGGTGGTACACCGCATCCCCCAGGCGTTCTCGATCACCGGACAACGGTGGCAGGCTCTCTGGTACTTCCATGTGAAGGGTGACGCCCTTGGATTCGGCCAGAGGC
>JAHELX010000133.1 GCA_024643945.1 Anaerolineales bacterium | reverse complement strand
GGTACCGCATTCACGTTTACCCAGGCCAGGTGCCCCTCATTACATTGAATGAGTTCGCCCTCGAAATCATCGGTAACGTAGATGAAGAGAAGCCATTGGTAGTCATCGCGTGGCGACACCTCGGTGGCCAGGCCGCGCAGGGTCATACTGCGCGCTATCAACCCTGTCTCTTCGCGCAGTTCACGCATGGCACACTCCAACGGGGCTTCGTACATCTCTACTTTTCCCCCCGGCGCAACCCACAACCCTTTGTTCGGCTCTTTGTTGCGGTGCAGCATGAGCACTTGCGCGTCCCCGAGTGAGGGCAGGCCTCCATTCGGAGACGTGCTGTGCCGGGCATAGACGAGGGTTCCTAAAATTCGATCCATTCACCATCTATCCTAATAAGAACTTGGTCCGTCCTCCGTCCAAGGCGATGGACTGACCAGTGATGTAGCTGGCTCGCTCAGAGGCCAGAAAAGTCACCAAATCCGCCAACTCCTCTGGTGTGCCAAGGCGCCCCAGCGGGACGGGGCTGGCGTAATCCTTCACAATCTCGTCCACCGACTTGTCGCTACGTCGAGCTGTATCCTCGGCCAATTCACGCACCCGTTCGGTAAGGATGTAGGCTGGGCACACGTTATTGACCGTGATGTTGTCTACGGCCAATTGATTGGCTAGTGTCTTGGCCAGCCCAATCACGCTGGCTCGAATGGAATTAGACAGGATGAGATTGTCAATAGGTTCCTTGACTGAGTAAGATACCAGGTTGACAATGCGACCCCACTTCTGTGCCTGCATATGCGGCGCCGCCGCGCGTATGAGACGGACAGCGCTCATCAAGGTGAGATCTACGACGCGGTACCAGTCATTGTCCTCGAACTCGAAGAAGTAGCCGGCTGGAGGGCCGCCGTTGTTCGTGACCAATACATGCAACCCGCCGAAAAAGTCAACCGTCTCTTTCACCACCCGCTTGCAATCGCGAGCAGATGTCAGGTCGGCAGCAATGGCCAACACCTCATTGCCTGTGTTACGGGCAATTTCGTCGGCAGTGGTGCGCAACACTTTTTCATTGCGGGCGCAGATGGCAACTTTGGCTCCCTCGGCACTAATTGCATGGGCGCAGGCCCGACCCAATCCCTGGCTCGAACCGGTCACCAGTGCAACTCTGTTTTGCAGATCCAGGTCCATAGGCTTGTCTCTTCCTTTCAATCTGATCGCGTTAAGTGGGATTGATGTGTTACGCCAGATTATAGCGCGGAGACAGGCATATCGCAAGTGAATGTAGAATGGGCCTGTGAAGCCGCCTATGCCTGGGCTGTCAGATATCTTTCAGCAACAGAATCTGATAAAAAAGGTGTTGACAAGCATCCCAAACCATGATATAGTAATTTTGCTGAATGAAATTATTTTTTACTACATAAAAAACCCATTTCATCCATCCCCTTAAATCAAGTAAGGTAGGGTTGAGGTCAAGCGTTTCGTTTTTGGCCAGATTTCGACGATGAATATCTGACATTAAGCGTTGCTTGATCTTTTTTCTTGGTTCTTGGAGGGAGGCAATGCGCAAAGAAGATCGGCTAGAACTCATCCGTCAGACAGGCGTGGTGGCCATCATGCGAGCCAAGAGCTCTGATCAACTGCTGGCTGCTGCCGACGCGATAAAGGCAGGCGGCGTGAATGCCATTGAGGTGACCATAACCACACCGGGTGCCCTGAGTGTGATCAGCCAGGCGGTTGCCAGGTATGGTCCTGATGTGTCATTTGGTGTCGGTTCCGTGTTGGACCCAGAGAGTGCGCGGGCAGCGATCCTGGCTGGCGCCCAATTTGTAGTTTGTCCCACACTAAACATGAAGACTATCGAGCTTTGCAAACGCTATTCTGTGCCGGTTATGCCAGGGGCTTATACGCCTACCGAGATTCTCGCTGCGTGGGAGGCAGGCGCTGACATAGTCAAAGTATTCCCGGCAAGTGTGGGGGGCCCGGCGTATATCAAAGCGGTCAAAGCTCCTCTTCCTCAGATCAAATTGATGCCGGTCGGTGGCGTGGATCTGGATACAACGGCTGACTTTATCCGCGCTGGGTGCGAAATCGTGGCGGTTGGGAGCGCGTTGGTGAACCAGAAGCTGTTGGATGCTCGTGAATTTGACACCATCTCTGAGCGCGCCCGCCGCTTCCGGGAGGAAGTGGAAAGAGGGCGCGCAGGCTAAATGGGGACATTATAGTCTGATGAAGGTTAGGAATAAGCAAGAAGTGGAGCAAAAAGAAAATCGTTACAACATTCGAGCGGTGGATAGGGCCGTCCGCATTTTGTCAGTGCTGTCGGATGGCAAGCCGCGCACTTTGACAGAGTTGAGTGAGGAAATTGGCATTAACAGCAGCACGACCTTTCGCCTCCTGGCGACTCTGGCCTACAACAGTTACGTGGAGCGTGATGGGCAGTCCGGTGCATATAGACCAGGCCTGGGTTGTCTGGAGTTGGCTCGAGCCTATCACGAAAGCAACGATGTTCGTCAGGCCGCACTGCCTGCACTGGAAACGCTTCGAGATGATACCAAAGAGACGGTCCACCTGGCCGTGCTGGACAAGATGGAAGTGGTCTACGTAGAAAAGCTACATGGGCTGCACGCTATCGGGCTGATGTCCTCACGGGTTGGGGGACGTTCACCAGCTTATTGCACGGGCGTGGGCAAGGTCCTCCTGGCATATATTTCCCCAGAACTCATCCGGAGTCACTTTGAGCAAGTTGGCCTCCATCGCTACAGCGAGGCGACTATCCAAAGTTTAGACGAATTGATAGATCATCTGGAGAGTGTGCGTCGCCAGGGTTATGCCCTTGATCGAGGGGAGCACGAGGCAGAAGTCCGCTGCGTGGCTGCGCCAATTTTTGACATGACGGGCAACGCGGTGGCTGCCATCAGTGTGTCTGGTCCGGCCGGTCGCATGGAGCCTCTCGAAACCAACCTGGAGCTGGTCAACAAGACACGGGAGACCGCACGTAGCATCTCAACCAGACTCGGTTACCGCGAAGGCGGCCACGGTGCTGAACAGTCCCATTAAAAACAAAAAAGGAGAGATGAATGCGCAAGATCATCAACCAGCGCGACAAAGCGCCCGATCCCGAGATTTTGCAGGGCTTCAAGGATTTGCTCAAAATCTATAGCCCCTCGTGTGTAGTAGCCGACGCGCAGGAACGAGCCGGGGTGATGCACAGCTACATAACACCCCTTACCACCGATACCCGCTTCGTAGGACCAGCCCTTACCGTGCGCCTTGAGCCTGGAAACCAGGTGGATTGTCTGGATGCCCTGGCAGTCGCGCAAGAGGGAGACGTAATTGTTGTCGATGCGGCCGGGGAAACGGAGACCTCCATCTGGGGCGGGCTCATGGCAGGCCTGTGTAACATGAAAGGTGTAGTAGGAGCCGTCGTCGACGGTGCCATTCGCGACACCGACGAAATCCGCGACCTGGGTTTCTTCATCTTCTCCAAAGCGATCGTGCCTCGCTCTACGCACACTCCGTATTCGGGCCGCATGGAGCCGATTGAGATCAACGTGCCCATCCAATGTGCCGGTGTGGTCGTCAATCCGGGCGATATTGTGCTGGGCGACGAAATCGGCGTCACAGTCGTCCCCTTAGAGCACGCAGCAGAGATCCTGGAAAAGGCTCGTGAGCAGGCTGACAAAGAAGAGCAAACGCGGGCCAGGATCCGAGAAGGCAAGTCCGTAGAAGAACTGCTGGCAGAGTTCGGCAGGTTATAGACTATATGGGCTACTGAAAGAGAATAAGGAGGAAGGTATGAAGCATACGCCATAGAATGAGCCAACTGTGCATTGTCTCTTTGATGTAGTGAAGGAGGAGTGTCAAAATGGCAGAGAACAAGGAGACGCGCAGCAACTTCGCCCAACAGAGAGGTCTCACGCGACGCGATTTCCTGAAGCTGAGTACATTGGCTGCGACTGGCCTGGTCGCTGCCCAATGCGCCCCGGCGCCAGCTACGCCGGCCCCCACTGAGGAAGCGCCAGCGGCCGCTGTGGCCGTCGTGGAAGGAGCAACACCTGAGGAGCGTGCCTTGAACGGCATCCAAGCGCTCAAAGCGGCCGGCAAGATCAAAGACGGTGATACCTTCACCATTATGCACCACTCCGGCCAGCGCAACAACATCGTGCCAGCCTTGGAGGAGTGGAAGAAGCTCACCGGTCTGAATTTCCAAAGCGCCGAGATCGGCCTGGAATCAGATATTTACACCAAAGCTATGAACGAAGCCGTGGTTCGCACCGGGGACTACGACATATTCCTCACCTTCTGCAACTGGATCGGCGATATGGCAGAAGCTGGTCTGATCGTTGACCAGACTGACTGGTGGGCCAAGTACGATCCAGAAATCGACCACGGGCCTAATGCCTATGTGCCACCGCTTGATAGGTTCACTTCACTCTACAAGGGGCGGCGCTTTGCCACGGGCGCCGATGACGACGCCTTCAGCCTCTTCTACCGTAAAGACATTATGGAGGATCCCAACGAGGCCAAAGCCTTTGAGGACAAATACGGCCGCAAACTTGAGATCCCTAATACCTGGAACGAGTTCGACGAATGGGTCGCCTTCTTCGACCGACCAGACCAGAGCATGCGAGGCGCCCACATGTACGCCGAACGTTACTTTGCCTACACTGCGTGGGCCGCGCGCTTCGTCTCTAAGGGCGGGGCCTATTTCAATGACAACATGGATCCTCTCATCGTCTCCGATGCAGGCGTCACCGCCTTGGAGGAGCAGATCAATCTCACTCAAAACACCATGTGGCCCGACGCCGTTACCGGCGACTGGTCGGTAGCTTATAGTCGCTTCCCGGAGGGCTCGGTTTTCTTTGCGTGGGCCTGGGCCAGTCTCGGCAAATGGGCGCAGGATCCAGAGACGTCCAAGATCGTAGGCAAAGTGGGCTACATGAACGTACCCGGCACTATGCATGACAGCGTCTTGGTCCGCGCTGATCCGCACGCGGTGGGTTGGAGCTTCAGCGTCTCAAGATACGGCAAGGCCCCCGAGGCAGCCTATTGCTTCATGCAGTGGTTCTGCGGCCCCCAGGTAGGCCTGGATGCTATCTCGCGAGTCGGCACCCTGGATCCTTTCCGCAAACCGTGGTTCGAGGACGATAAGATGAAAAAAGCCTACGGCGCTGACTTCATGCCCGTCTTGCTGAACCTCACTGAGGAAACCTTCGCCGACCTGGCTCTACGTGGCGCCGCCGAATACCTGGACAACCTGAACCTGAACTTGCAACAGGCCTTCGCCGGGGAGAAAGGCGCAGAGGCAGCGCTTAAGGACACGGCTGACGCATGGCAAAAGATCACCGACCGTATTGGTCGCCTGGGTCAGATCGAGGCCTGGCGCGGGGAACGAAAGAATTACCCACAAGCCATTCAGGACCTGTGGGCCAAGCAAGGCACGTTCTCGTCGTAACATGAGTGAGATATGGAGATCGGCGCGTGCGTCGATCTCCATACCCTCCTCTTCAGACTCTTGTAAGTGAGGTTGGGCATGACCAGCGAAGCTCAGCAATCGCCGGCAGCGCTCCAGAGCCCGCCTGGGCCGCTGTCTCGCCTGGCGCGAACCCTGGGCAGCGAGAAGTTGTTCGGCACTACCCTCATTGCGCCTATGCAACTTTTGCTCTGGTTTCTGTTAATCGTCCCCACCCTGATCGTGATTTACCTCAGCTTCGTCGCCTGGGAACCGCGCATGGGTGTAGATTGGTGGCAGGCCCCTTTCGCCTTCTTGGGGAACTATGGAAAAGTGATAAGCGACGGGCGCTTTTGGGCTGCTATCGGACGCTCACTAGGCATCGTAGTCGTAGCAGCGACTCTTGAGTTTTGCCTGGGGTTGGGACTAGCCCTGTTCTTTATGCGCAATCTGCCGGGTAAGCGCATTATGACCTCGGTTATCTTGTATCCCATGATGTTGCCCTGGGTTGTCGTTGGGCTGTGTTTCTACCTGCTCTTCCTCGACCGGGGGCCTGTCAACTACCTGCTGGTGCAATTATTTGGGCCGGCGGCGGCGGTGGAATGGTTCAAGCACCCACCCCTCGCCATGGGGACCATTATCCTGGCCGACGTATGGCAATGGACGCCGTTCCTGTTCTTGATACTCTACTCTGCTCTGGGCGCGCTTCCCAAGGATCCTGTCGAAGCGGCTATGACCCTGGGGGCGAGCCGCTGGCAAATTTTTCGCTACGTCACCTTGCCCATGCTCAAGCCCGTCATAGTCATTGCCCTCGTCATTCGCAGCCTGGAGGCTTTTAAGATTTTCGACCTTGTCTTCATTATGACCGGCGGCGGGCCAGGCACAGCCACCGAAACTATCTCAGTCTACATCTACCGGGTGGGATTCGCATTTGGGCAACTTTCATACGCGGCCGCCATGGCTGTGTTGATTCTAGTCTCGATTAGCCTGATTACCCGCTTTGCCATCCGGCCCATCGAACAGCGATGAGGGAGGGGAATAAATGAATAGTCGGAATCTGTTAAAGAGCATGAGCAGCGGGCTGCGCTGGTTGGCGGCCTTGCTCATTTGCCTGGTGATCTTGTTGCCTATCGTCTGGGTGCTCTCCATCTCGCTCAAACCCCCAGAGGAATGGGTGGCATATCCTCCCACGGTCATCCCGGTCGAACCCACGGCTAGCAACTATATGGTGCTCTTCCTGCCGGGCAATCCGGTCGGTGGGATATCTGCTATGGTGAGTTCGGCCGAGCCAGTGACGAAAGCTTTCGTCAACAGTCTTATCGTGGCGCCAGTGGCTACCGTGGCCTCAGTGCTCATCGGTTTCTTCGCGGCCTACTCCGTGTCGCGCTTCCGGACGGGCGGCCCGACGCTTCCCTTGTTCGTGTTGACTACGCGCATGTTTCCCCCTGTAGCTTTTGCTGTACCGTTACTGGTTTATTACCGAATCTGGGGCCTAATCGACACCCGGTTGGGGTTGATTCTCATGTACACTGCCTTTACCATCGCCTTCTCGCTGTGGATGATGCGCGGTTTCATTGATGGGGTGCCCCGCCACGTCGAAGAAGCCGCCATCCTCGACGGTGCTTCGCCCTGGCGTGTCCTCTTCACCATCACCCTGCCGCTGGTGCGGGGTGGCCTGGCCGCCACGGGCCTGTTCGTGTTTATTCTGAATTGGACCGAGTTCCTATTCGCTCAGATCTTCACCTCGCGTGAAGCGATCACCATACCTGTGCAGGTCAGCCACTACGTAGGTGCTGTGGGCCGCTTCTATGGGCCGATGGCTGCCCTGGGCGTGGTGGCTTCCATCCCGGTCGTCGTCGCCGGGTATCTGATTCAGAGGCACCTGGTCACCGGCTTCACCTTTGGATTAGTGCGGGAGTAGGTCTGTGGGCGATCAAGGGTCTACGCTCATCCGGCTGGAGAATCTGCGCAAAGAGTTCAATGGCCTGGTAGCTGTGGAGGGCCTTGACCTGGAAGTGGGCGAAGGCGAGTTCATATGCTTCCTGGGGCCATCAGGCTGCGGTAAGACTACCACACTGCGTATGATTGCCGGCCTGGAAATCCCCACCTCAGGCGAGGTCTATTTGCGCGGACGGCGCATCACGCACCTCTCACCCCAACAACGTAACGTAGGCTTTGTCTTCCAGAATTATGCTCTTTTTTGGCACATGACTGTGTATGGCAACCTGGCCTTCGGGCTGCGGGTGCGCCAAACGCCGCCGCCAGAGATTGAGCGTAAGGTGAAAGAAATTGCGGCTAACTTGGAGTTGAGCGACCTGATGGATGTCAAGGCCGCGCGGCTTGACTTGAGCGCTATGCAGCGCGTGGCGTTGGCCCGTACTCTGGTCACCGATCCCGAAGTGCTGCTCCTCGACGAACCGTTGAACAATTTTCGCCCTGGCCTGCGAGAAGTAATGCGTGGCGAATTGAAACGCTGGCAGATGCAACTGGGCCGTACCATGGTCTACGTGACTCACGACCAGGAGGAAGCCCTGACTTTGGGGGATCGCATCCTGGTCATGAGCGCCGGTCGCTGTGAGCAACTGGGTACCTCCCGCGAGATCTACAGCCACCCGGCCAATCTGTTCGTCGCCAGCTTTATCGGCCGCCCACCTATGAACTTCCTTACGGTGCAATATGTGATAGAGAATGAGCGGGCTTTTCTGGTAAGCAACTACCTGCGCTGGGAGGTAACACCCCAGCGGGCGATCATAGAAAGCACAATGACCAGTCCTGAGCTGGTGGTGGGCATTCGACCTGAACACATCCTGATCTCGGATGAAGCTGAAGTCCAGGCAGCCACCGGGCAGGTTATCCCGGCCGAAGTAGACTTGGTACAACCCCTGGCCCGTAAGAAGATCGTTGATCTTAGAGTAGAAGGAACCCATATTAAAATGGTCTTGCCAGGCACGTATGCTATCAGTCAGGGCGAGGCCATCCAGGTGATGTTCGATCCTCAACGCATTCACTTGTTTGACCGGGCCACGGAGAGGGCAATTCGATAATGGCATCAGTACGAGTCAGCGGGCTGCGCAAAGTGTATGACGGTGTCGAGGCGCTGAAGGGCTTGAGCTTTGAGGTGGCTGACGGCGAATTCTTCTGCTTATTGGGGCCACCAGGTGCCGGCAAAACAACTACGCTGCGCGTCATCGCAGGGCTGGAGAAGCCCGACGAGGGCAGCGTATGGTTGGACGACGAGTCGATGAATGACGTTCACCCGATGGACCGGGATGTGGCTATGATTTTTGAAGACCTGGCCCTTTATCCCCACTGGTCAGCCTTCGACAATATCGCCCATCCTCTCAAATTGCGCAAGCTTTCCCGGCCAGAGATAGAGCGCCAGGTCAGGCAAG
Source organism: Anaerolineales bacterium (assembly GCA_024643945.1). Next base: position 2,889 of record JAHELX010000133.1, on the reverse strand, counting down.
TCGCTGAGTTGCTACACATCGTCCATCTTCTCGACCGTCAACCTGGCACCTTCAGTGGCGGGGAGCGCCGGCGAGTTGCCATTGGCCGGGCACTGGTGCGCCGTCCTCGCGTGTTGCTCCTTGACCAACCCCTCGACGGGCTCGACGCCAAAATCCGCCAGGAGATGACCGCCGAACTCAAGCGTTTGCAGGCAGAAACAGGCCAGACAATGATCTACGCCACCCACGACTATGAGGAGGCCGTAGCCATGGCCGACCGTATTATGGCCGTCAACCTGGGGCAGGAGGAGCAAACTGGCACGCCAGAAGATGTGTATGAGCGTCCCCTGACGGCCTTTGTGGCCAGCTTCGTTGGCAGCCCGGCTATGAACCTCGTCCGCTGCCAGGTAATGAAGCAGGAAGGCGAAGTGCTCCTTCAGCATCCGGCTTTTCGATTCCGGGTGGGCAAGTCTCTCGTAGGTCCCGGTTGGGGGGAGGATGTCTCTCTGCCAGACACTGCGCTGCTGGGTATCCGCCCTGAGCACGTGATAGTCAATGAACAGCCTGGTCCAGACGATATCCCCGTCACCGTGGACATCGTACAGGTGCTCGGCGAAGAGCAGATCATAGATCTCAGCCTGAGCGATGGCACTGTGATCAAGTTCATCGCCCCGCTGGTGGTGGAAATGAAGTCCGGCGATCGTCGGTCTATGCACTTCCCAATAGATCGGGTGTTTATATTTGAGGCTAAGTCGGGGCGGAGGATAACATTATAGATGGAGTCGATTCAGCTCGACTCGTGTAGTTACCTAATCTGATACAAGGAGGGAATCGAATGACTGAAGTTGACACACTTCGACTGGAACGCCTGCGCGAAAAGATGAAGGAGGCCGACCTCGACGCGCTGGTCTGTCGGCTGCCGGAGAACGTTGTCTACCTGACCGATTATTGGCCTCACCATGGGTTCTCAGTTGCAATTCTGCCCAAGGCTGATAAGCCGCTTCTCTTCCTGCCTGAGATTGAGGAAGAGTACGCCAATCCCAATTGGGCGGAGATAACCCTCTTCGGCTGGGGCTTGCTCAAAGACGGCGACCTGTACGACAACTACCGGCGGCTGCTGGACCAGGTTCACACGGAACTGGATTTGAAGGGGGGCAGAGTCGGCGTAGAAAAGAGCTTTGAAATTGTCGCGCCCACCTATCGCGCGGCGGAGCCGGTTATCCCGGCTGCACCCTGGTCAGCCCTGCTTGATGCCGTGTTCGCTGACGCTAATCAGATAGATGCGACTGATTTGCTGCAAACCACGCGAGCCATCAAGACGGATTACGAGTTGGAGAAGCTGCGCGTCGCCAACGAAATTGCCGAGATGGGAATGAATGAGTTCCTGGCCAAATTGGAGCCTGGTATGACCGAAGCCCAGGTCGGCGCATTGGTAGAATACAAAATTCGCGCTGATGGCCCCGGCTACAAAGGCGCACGCCTTGTGCGGGCCTCGGCCGAGGTGGGCGCTGGTCCCGTTGGCAGCACAAAAGGGACTTTGCTCGTTCCATCCACCCATCGCGTGATCAACGAGGGTGACATCGTGATGGTTGAGCTGGCAACCGTCGTGGATGGCTACTGGTCAGACCTGACTTACGTCGCGGTGGCTGGTGAGCCAAACGATCGTCAGCGTGAGGTATACAATAAGGTGCTTGAAGCACAGAAGGCGGCTGCTCAGCGGATGCGGCCAGGCGCGTCCTTCTCTGATCCTGACAGCGCCGCCCGTAGAGTGCTCGACGAGGCGGGTCTCGGGGAATACTTTGTTCACATCACCGGCCACGGCGTCGGTTTGCGCTACCATGAGTTCATCCCCTTCCTTATGCCAGGCGCGACTGGCAGACTGGAAGTGGGAATGGTCAGCAGCGTAGAGCCGGGCGTCTACATCCCGGATTTCGGTGGCATTCGCATCGAAGACAACGTAGCCGTTGGCGCAGATGGCCCTATCTTCCTGTCTACCCCTCGCAAACCCTGGTAGCCAGTTCAGGCCTAACTCAAGCCAATTGATTTAGTCGGAGGTAAATCATGAGACTCGAAAACAAAGTTGCTGTCGTCACCGGTGCAGGGAAAGGCATCGGCTGGGGAATTGCCACAGTCTTGTCCAAAGAAGGTGCTAAGGTTGTCGTGGTTGACTGGGATGAGCAAGCGGGCACGAAGACGGCCGAAGACATCCGCCAATCGGGCGGCGACGCCATCTTCGTCAAATGCGACGTATCAAACGAAGGGGAAGTCAAGGCCATGGTGCAGACGGCCATCGACAAGTATGGGCGGATTGACGTGCTGGTCAACAATGCGGGAGTCGGCGTTTACAAGCCGGTGTTAGAGGCGACCAGCGAGGATTGGGACTACTGCCTGAGTGTCAACCTCAAGGGCGTATTCCTCTGCTCTAAATACGTCATTCCTCACATGCAGGCGGTGGGCAAAGGAGCCATCGTCAATATCTCGTCGGTGCACGCGCATGCCACGGTCAACGGAGTCGCGCCCTACGCTGCGTCGAAGGGAGGTATCACCGCGTTGACGCGCAACATGGCTATTGACTACGGCCCTGCGATCCGGGTAAATGCCATCGCTCCCGGCTGGGTTCTAACACCCTTGATCCAGAGCATATTCGATGGCTATGATGACCCGGCTGAGCAGCAACGCCTGGTCGAGCAGCGACAAGTGATGAAGCGCATCGGCCGGCCAGAAGATGTTGGCTACGCGGCCGCCTTCCTGGCCAGTGACGAAGCCTCGTTTATCACCGGCACTCAGCTCTTTGTGGACGGTGGCCTGACAGCCCAGCTCGAGAGCTGGTAGACGGAGGGATATGCGATGAGCACTCAGGCGCTCAAATACGATATCACTAGAGATGATTTGAGTGCTTTCGTGGGCAAG